>JAHDFT010000037.1 GCA_020628015.1 Bacteroidota bacterium | reverse complement strand
CTTCTTCACTTTTCTCTACTAAAAAAAATACCTCCTCATTTTCATCCATCAATACCTCTTCTCCAGTCACATTTTGATTACAACTATATAAAAGAAAAACCAAAGTAGCTACAAGTATATTAAATATTATTTTTTGATGTCCCATTTCTTATAAGAATTTTGATGAAGTACGCTTTTGCTTAAGTTGTTTGAAAGTTCGTTCAATTTAGAAATTTTTTTTTACATAAAAAACTAAAAAAACATTTTTATCTTACAGGTTCAAAAATATATTCTGATGTCTAAATACCTGCTCACGGATCTTATTATTTCCCTTAACAAAGAAGAAATAAAGAATTTTAAAATATATATTAATCGTATTCAGTTTAAAGATGATAAAAAACTAGAAAATTTATTTAACATCATTAAGCAAAAAAAATATGATGAATATAGTGTTGATATTGTACAATTAATGACTAGAGGAAATAAAAATGCTTATTATCGTTTGAAAAATCGTCTAATAGATGAAATAGAACAAAGTTTATTATTAATACATAGAAAAAAAGATGATCATTTTAATATCAACAATCATATAGAGTTAGCCCGTATTTCTATTTATAAGAATGATTACGAACGTGCCTACCAATATCTTTTAAAAGCGGAAAAAATAGCCTGTAAAACGGAAAATTTTTCTTTATGCAATTTGATCTATGATCACATGATTGATTTAAGTAAAACCTATCGAAAAGTTGATCCTAAAAAAATTATACAAAAACAAAAAGAAAATACCATTCGCTTACAGCATTTCCGAGCTGTTAATTCGGCCATTGCTGTCATTACTAATGAGCTGGGGCAAACTAATTTTTCTGGAAAAAATAGCCAAGTTACAACAACACTAAACGATATTGTTCAACAACTCCAACTTGGTCCACTCGAACAGCAATCGCCAACAGTACAATTTGCAGTATTCAACTGTGTCAAAAATATATTACTGCAAACCAAACAATTTGATGTCTTAGAAGAATATTTAAGCACTAGCTTAGAAGATTTTGCTAACAAAAAATTATTTACCAAAGCCCATCACCACGATAAAATTGTGTTACTCTCTTGGTTAATTAATACCCTATTCAAAAATAAAAAAATTCAAGAGGCAGAGCAATACATTAAAGCTTTATACGATGCTTTGCATGAATTTAATAAATTGAATTATCAACACTATATTTGGATGTATTACCAAAGTGAGATTATACTCAAAACATTCCTTGATCAAAATCAAGAAGCGATCAAATTGGTCTACGCATTAAAAGACAATCCCCCCTCTAAAAACATTCCGCATTATGACTTACTAATTTACCTTAACCTAACGACTTTACATTATTGCGAAAGCAAGTTAGAAAAGGCATTATATAATATATCACAAATCATTATCACCGATATTTTTTCTAATCTGAGTGCAGATTTACAATTAAATGTCCTAATTGTAGAACTCATCTTAAAAATAGAAAATGAAGATTTTATCTATGTAGAACAGAAGGTAAAGAATATTCGAAAAACCTATCGCAAACTATTGAAAGAAGATAATTTCATCAGAGAAAAAGAGTTCATTAGTATATTATTAGGCATTACACAAGCGATTGAATATCCTATATCAAGCCTAAATATTTCTAAAAGACTAGAGAAGAAAATAAATGCCTTTATTACAGATTCTCCACCATTTGAACCTGGCTCAAATGAGGCCATTAATTATAAATGTTGGCTTGAAGCCAAATTGGCCAAACAATCTTATTTTGAGCGAATTTTGCAGGAAGTGAATAATGTTTAGAAAAAAATCATACTTCTAAAAAATCACACTTACTCTTCTCACAAAATACTGATAATCAAAAAAATACCCCTACCAACAAATAATATTTACACTTAATAAATAGGGTGAAAAAATATTTTTTACACTAAAAATTTAAAATTGAACCTGTAAGAATATTGCACTTTTTAATCGCTCTTTGTTTTCTAAATTAAAATCAATAAAACATTTTTTATAAAATTGACTTAAAAGTAAGTTAGCTGAATGCCTCTATATTAAACATTTTTTGTACAAAATCTACAATAAGACAAGAACTAAAGCAAACAAAAAAAACTAATATTTTGAATAAAAATTCAAAATTGAACCTGTAAGAATCCATTTCTTTTGGATTTTTTTAACCTGCTAAAAATAATTAAACTTGCAATTGTAATAAAA
The DNA here is from genome assembly GCA_020628015.1 of Bacteroidota bacterium. GTDB lineage: Bacteria > Bacteroidota > Bacteroidia > Chitinophagales > UBA2359 > JAHDFT01. The sequence continues at coordinate 16,355 of JAHDFT010000037.1, read as the reverse complement.
GCTAGTACACAACTAGATTTATTACATTTTTGGACGCGATGTAAAATATTTGGCAGTACCAGCATAACGTATGATATATAATTATGTTGGTACTTTTTTATCCTTATGAACAGAAAAAGTTACAATAAATATATAGTTTGATTTTTTTGGGTTTCGGCAAATTTTAGTATTAAAATTTGCCTTTTTTTATGCCCTGTCGTGTAGATAGAAAATAGTGATCAAGTGATGGAACAAAAATAAGTAAATCTCACCTCAAAATGCACATTTATTTTCACTCTCTTTCATAGATTCTAATCAGAGTCCTTTATCTTTGGGAATAGAATATCAATTTTTCATTTGCATGACCGAACTACTTCAAAAACTCCATCCTCATAGCCAAGGATTTAGTGACCAAATCTACTTCCTAGATAAACTATGGTTAGTGCTTCCCCAAGCACATCAAACAGCGCAAGATGCCATCACTTATATCTTTCGCAGTAAAGAAAAGGTATTAATTTATGCGGTTAATGGAGCAATTACCAAGGGAAAATGGGAATATTTGGACTATGCTCATGCATTGGTATTAGAAATTGGAACGGAAAGTTTTATGTATAACTTAGGTTTCCTCAATAGTGAAACCTTTATTCTCAAAAAACAAGGTATCGAAGATTTTCTCATTTTGGTTAACGAATCTCATTCTTATACTAATAGTGATCAGCTTTTATCTGCACTAGAACAACGTTATTTGACACCACCGCCATCTACTACTAACCTTTCTCCAGCCCCTACTCCAACTATAGAAGAATCAATAGCCGATGAAAACCTTATTATCACCCCTCAAAAACCCAAGTTCAAAGAACGTTACTCTTGGCTTTATCATGCCTTAAAAAGTTTTCAAAAAACAATTCCTTTACTTGTTTGTTTTCTATTTCCCCTTTGGTTGGCAGCCAAGCAAACACCAACAGCAAACGGATCTAGTTGGGCAGGCATTTGTATGATACTAATCGTTGTCCTCATTCCTTTATATATTGTAATTTGGATCTGGGATCGTTTCCTTTAAAAACAAAAATGGGGAATAGCTATCTAAAGCTACTCCCCACCCTACTTCATCTTTTCAAAGTAAATTAAGAACGTTTCAAATCCATAACTCCCTTTAAATAAGTCTCATAATACTGATTCTCATTTCGCTTATCAAAACGTTTGGCCAATAAGGTAGCCTCCTTCAAAAACCATTCATATAAATCAGATGTCGCATAAGCATGTTCTTGATCTGCTTGATACAATGGATGCTGTTCTGGTAATTTAATTTTCACCTCCGCTTCCTCTTTCTCCATAACGCTTTTAAATAATTTAGCGGTATTGATATAAAAATACAATCTCACCATCTCATCATAATGATGTCCATCTAAAAACCGAGCGATATAGGTAAAACCTGTGGAATAAGATTCCGTTGCCCAACAATAAAGTATGGTATTCGGATACAATTCCTTGCGTTGATTGACTCGTTTATGTGCTTTGAGTAATTTGCGACCAGCTTCTTTCACCTTTTCAAAATCACCAACTTGTACATAAGCATAAATCAATTGATTATAGGTTCTAATAGGAATGGAATGACAGGTCATACGTCCATCCAAAATCGGTTGAGCATACTTAAAAGCTTGTTCATAATCCTTCAAAAAGATGGCTGTTTTGACCAAATCATTCTGTACACAAGCTGTACAATCACTCATACTTCCATGCGATCCTGCAAACTCCTCTAATAATTTTTGATGGTAATGTTTAACCGTCTTTTCATCACCTAAATCAATGGCCAATTCTCGTCTATATTCATAGATTGTTTGTTGACCATAGCCTTTCGATTCATAAGTTTTTACAAAATCCTCGACCGCCATATTGATTTGGGCTAGGGGTAATTGAGGAATTAAAGGCAAATCACCAATCACCCACTTATACCGCCACATAATGTCCCAGTCATCAAAGCGATCAGGATATTTTTCAATGACCGCTAATAGCCAAGGGAAAATAGCTAATCCCTTTTCAGGCATATTGCAAAAAGTAGTGGCATCAATATACTCTAACTTGGCTTTAAACTGAAAATCTATATTGTTATGCGCTTCCGCTAATTTGATTGCCTTTTCTAATATTTTGACTTTTTGAGGTTCATAATCAGGTAAATCATAAGCCTGATCCATCAGCTCCTCAAATTCTTGTTGGTAAGTAATATTCATCATTAATTTTTAATTGGCTTATTCATAATATAATGGAGCAACAAGATTGTTGCTCCATTATTCATTGATTTAGTAACAGCTTATTTTTTACTTATTGCTACTTCAAATGTTCGTCTAAAAGCTGCATTAAGCCAGTATTCAACACTTCCATTTCCTTGTGTTGTATAGGATAATGACTCGCCATTAACGATTGGACATAAATGACTTTTAAGTACAAATGTACCCGTTCTCCTCTCGCTTTCACCAGCTTTTGTACAAAAGGCGTATTAAAGTTCAAGACCAATTCTGCAAAGGCTGTCTGCTCTACATTTTGACTTAAACTATCCAAAATACCTCCCCATGCTTTATTAGTAGAAAGCTTGCGTGTTGTTTGAATATTTCGACGGAAATTCATCTCCTCATTAGCATAATATAAAGATAATGTATGTGCAGGTTCAAAGTGTTTAACCGCTACTTTACAGTTAAACTCAGCCAACACATCATTAGCAATCTCTATAAAATCAAACACTTCATTGTGTTCTTTTAGATCCACCTCTTCAAATTCTTGTACAAAATCTGAGACACTTACTCGTTCTACTTTGCGATCAGGAAAAATCGTAGGAAGTGCATTGAGTAGTTGAGCATCATACATATAAGCACTATTGATGATTATTTGCCCCTGTGAAGAAGCGATGCTGCTGACCTGACGAAAATCATCAATATCGTTTAAGTGGCGAATCACATCTGTTTGCTGCAAATATTGCTTCAAGGTCATTTTCCCATAATTGGTATTAAAGGAAAAAGAATCAATAATGATTTTGAAAAACTCTGGATCTTCTAAAGCCAATAATTTAGCACTCACTCCATGAATTTTTAGAAACTCATTCATTCGATAAGGATGCTCATTGGCCAATTGCACCATATAACGCTTAATGTTATCTCCTAGTTGTTGTTTGGTTCGTTCTAGCACTTCATCTTCATAAAAAGACTCTCGTGAAGCTGTTGGACGCAAATTTTTAGAGTCAACGACACATTTAATGAATACTGCCCATTGTGGTAAAATCGCATCTACTTTTTCAGAAATCAAAATTCGTTTCAAATAGACTCGATGTTGTTGTTCTGCCTTGATGCCAACAGCATAAGGTAAAATAAATGCAACACCTGATGTCTTTCCATCTTCTGTCTGAATCTTAATGGCATCAAAAAAATCAATATTGAACTCTCTACGTCCAAAATCTAGTAAAGAACTAGTGCTTGCATTGGCATGAAAAGGATATTTTGTAGCATTCAAAACTCCTGCTTCATCTACAAAACGGATAGGAAAAGGCAATAAATCACCATAGTATTGCACTAGTTGAATCAAGCGTTCTTTATTATAAAATCGATCAATAATTTCTGGCTCATCCTTGGCTTGTAGATAAATCTTGGTACCAGGACTAAGGGTGTAATCTAATTTAGTGACTACATAGGTTCCATCAGCATTTCCTTCCCATTTAAAGGCTTCATTTGTTTTGATCGAACTCGTCACCATCACAATTTTATCTGTTACCATAAAACAAGACAATAATCCAATACCAAATTGCCCTATAAAATCTTGTTTTTTAGCTGTTTTATGTCGTTTAATACTGCTACCAATACTAGACAAAAATTGATGAATCTCTGATTCGGTCAAGCCAATACCATTGTCTTCAAGCACAAGTGTAGCAGGGGTATTGTTAGTAGCTGGAACAAGGTCTAATGTAATTTCTCCTTTATGGCTTTTATCTATCTGTTGCCTCATTGTAATGGCATCTGTAGCATTCTGCAACAACTCTCGAATAAATACCTTAGAATCACTATATAAATGATTGGAGAGCAAATCAATCACCCCTCCCAAATTTACTTGGAAAATAAAATCACTCATTGTTTGGCTTTGGATTTAAAATCTTGAAAAGAATTAATAATAATAGTGATGAAATGACTGTTTAGCTCATCACCACAATCTCATAAGATTATTTAATAATATAATGGAGTATAAAATAATTAGAAAGTAATTACTGTGTTGTAAGATAAATTCTGTGCCAGAAATGATTAAATGGATAGCTCTTTATTATATTGAAATTATAAATTAGATTGGAATCGTTTACTAATAAATGATTGTCATTCTAAATGCTACTGACACATGATGTTGATAAAACAAGCCGGTAGAGTTTTAAGTTCCACTTTATCTCTATTAAATTTAAACTTGACCTAATACTAATTGTTATATTGAAATATTCCTCTTCTAACTTAATAAAAATGCAATTTGACCTTTGTTTTTGGGTTGAAGTCTATCTATTGATAAAAATAATTTAAACAAACTAACTATTACAGCTTTCTGTAAAATCAAGATAATGATTCTTCACTATATTATCTACCTTAGATTTAGTCATTCCTAATTCTGCTGCAATTTGACTAATGATTTCCCCCTTCTTCAATTCTCCTCTACTATAGAGTTTATCATAAGCCTTGATCACCACATAGCGATCAATGATTTTAGCCTCAATTAATTGATGTTGTACCAAATAGTCCAACAAATTTTCATAACTAATATCCTTTTCATTTGCTATACAGAACTCTTTGAAAGTGTCCATTAAAATTTCTGAAAACTCTTTGTCAATATCTACTGATTGTTTCATAACGTTGCGGTTATAACGAACATTGAAAAATAACTTTATTGCCCAGTTAATACAATTAAACAGCATTCATTTCTACTTCAGGCATACCATTTATTTCTTATGTTCATCTTCTGTGAATAATAAAAAATCAAAGCATAATAACTTGCTCCTATAACTATATAGTCAAGGGTAGAGGAATGTTATCCTAAAAAAGGAAAAAAAATTATTTTATTTCTAAATGTAAGACTTACTATAAGTTGTTAAACATGCATTTTTTTATGTATAAAAAAATCAAAGACCTACACACGCTAAAAATTCACATTTTAAAATAAATCAATTTAAATAAAAACCCAAAACAACACATAAAATAAAAAAATACAAATACTGAACACACCAATATGACAATTATTTTCAAGTATCACTCACTTCTAAAAACCTGCATAATTTCATTAAAAATTCGCTCAATTAATCGTTTCTTTTGTGTAATGATTTCAGCATCTCCCTGCATATCATGTGAAAAGGTTAATTGTTTGTGGAAAGTAGTTGTTAATCCATTCTCTAAATCAACCCTAACCATATAATTTCCATCTTTTGTAAAAGGAGTTATAGATAAGACTTTTCCTTTTACCGTACCATATTCTTTCTTTAGGTAATTATCAAAGCTAATTTGCACTACCTGTCCTTCTTCTACCTTACCAGAACCCAAAGCTGGGATATACATTTCGCCATTCAACTTACCACTCGTCGAGTCTGGAACGACAGTCGCTATTGGTTCAGCAGCATTGACAAAAGTTCGGTTTTTAATAAAGGCTAGATAAGTTAGTTTACCAGCAATAGGAGCCTCTACTAAATAACTATCCTCCCATAAATTGACCTGATTGACCAAAGAATTATAAGCTGTAGCTAATTCCGTCTCTACATTAATTGATTGATCCGTTTGATTAAAATCCAGTTCGGCAAGTTGTCGTTTTAAAGCAAGTATTTGGTTATTATTTTCATTAATTGCTCCTAACAACTGCATCTGTTCTAATTGATTGCGTTGTTGTTCTTTTTGATCATTTTCTCTTTCTTGTAGTTCTTCTCTCAATCTCAAATCATCAATCTCTACCAATTGGCGTTGTAAACTCAATATTTGACTATTATTTTGATTAATAGACGCTTTTGTTCCTTCAATCGTTCTTTTTTGTTGAGTCAACATACCTTCATATTCCTCTAATTTTGCTTTAGCCAAACCGCCTTTTTCATATAATGGCTTGTATCGTTTGGTATAAGCATCATAAATCCGTCGATATTCTTGTTCTTGCAAGCGGATTTGCTGTGCTAGATTCTGGTTAATGAGTTTAAACTCTTCAATTTGCTTGCGAATAATGCTTTTTTTCTGTTCTGCTTGTCCAGCACTTGCTTGGCTTTGGTTAAAACTAGGCAATTGCTTTAAAGTAGCTTTCTGTTGCTCCAACTGTCGATTTTTCTGCTCATATTCTGCGATTTGATTGATGATAAACTGCTTGCGTTGGTTATTATTCATCGCTTTAGTACCCAAATCACGATGCTGTTTCAAACTAGTCACCAAATTACTCACATACGGCTGTATTTCTCCTAGTACTAATTGATTCGCTCCTATTAAATCAAAATTCCCCCAAGTATTTCGCACATTAGGATTGAACGCCTTCAACTGTTTTTTTAACTTCTTTACATCATCATAAGATGCAGAATGACTAATAAAACCAATGATCTGCCCTTCTTGAACCGCTTCAGTATCTTCTATGATAAAATTAATTGGTCCACTTACTCTTGACACTAGATCTACAGGAGGATTTTTAGCACTCACTTTCAAACGTCCTTTCACCACATCAGGATACTGAATCATCCAACTAAGTCCTATTAACATTGCCACAGAAAGAAACACAATAGTCGTTCCCCATCGTATCAACCAATTAGGCACATACGTCAATATTTCATGTACTTCGTTGCTGTATATCGTCACCTGATCAGGTGGTGGTAAACCAGTAGCGTGTTCTTCAGACATTATTTTATTCTAGTATTAATCAATTCGTTTTGCAAAACCATCAATATCACCAACAAGCCAATATAAATCGACCTCTGTTAATTGATATTGAAAAATCAAATCCAAACGTGTTTGCATGGCTCGGATGTATTCTAGCTGTGTATTTCTGTATTCTGTAAAATCACTTACCCCATTTTTAATGCGGTCATCTGCCAAACTTAATTGACGTTTAGCAATGCGAATCAAGCGATCTTGGAAAGCAATCAGCTCCCTATACTGCATTAATTGTGCAATCAACTCATCAAATTGCTGTGTCAATCGCCTTTCCACATCATCCACCATTACTCGCCCGATTCTTTCTTCAATCGCTACTCCTTGTCTTTCTTGTTTTCGGAGTCCCCAATCATATAGATTCATCCTAAGATTAAAGCTCAGGTAAAAATTGAGATCACTCCCTCCAATAGGGTCAAAATTTCGGAAATTAGTTCGACTCAAAGCCGCATTACTACCCGTATTGACCGATATTCTAGGATATTGGTCATAATCAAAACGAGTAAGCTCATTACGAAGCAATTCCAAATTAATACGAGCATTCTGTAACTGTGGATTTTGTTGAATCATCTTATCCTTCAAGCGTTCCACCTCTAAATCAGAGAAATCAGTACTTACCTGTCCAAAAGGGCTATATTGATCCTTGCCCTCCACAAACATGCTCTGATGCCAGTCTAATAATGCTCGATTAAGGCTTTGCTTTTGGGTGATTAAATTGACTGAATCACTCTTTAGCGCAAACTCAAACTGCATGACACTAAATTTACTGACCACACCCAGTTTATACTTCCCATATTCCTCTTTAAACTTTTCCTTTGATAAAGTCAATACTTCCTTGACTAATTTAATCCGTTCCTCTTCCATCATCACTCGCAAATAATTTCGTACAATGCTTCTAACCAAACTATTCTCTAGTTCTGCTTGATTCATTAATTGCTGCTGCACTTCTTTGCCTAGTCGCTTCTTATTTCTATTAACAGTATACCCATCAAAAAGTGTATAACTTGCATTCACATTCAATTGTAAATTATTATTGGTATAAAAACCACTTACAAAAGATGTAGGATCATTATCCGTAATTAGTCTATTATTTTGACTTGCATTTAATACAACTTGGGGATAAAGTCCTGCGGTAACATCATTATTTCTCATTCTCGCCCAGTTCACCCTTTCCTCCACAATACCCATCTGCTCACTATTTCGCAAACCTGTAGCCATAGACTCCTTCAAAGACAATTTCTTTTGCGCTTTTGTCACCAAAGTTCCTAGACATAGTAAAATGAGTATGTAAACTATTTTTTCCTTCATTTCTTTTATCCCCCCAGTTCTAACTGATTTTTGACCAAATTGTAATAATAACCATTAAGCGAAACCAACTCGCTATGCCTTCCTCCTTCTACAATTTTACCATTATGCAAGACAACAATCTGGTCAGCATTCCTTACTGTACTCAAACGATGAGCCACCACAACAACCGTTCGCCCCTTAAAAAATTGCTCTAATTTGGTGACAATTTGCTTCTCATTATTGGCATCTAAGGCACTCGTTGCCTCATCAAAAAATAGGTATTTGGGATCTTTATAAACTGCTCTTGCAATCAAAATCCTTTGCTTTTGTCCTTGACTTAAACCTGTTCCCTCCTCCCCTATTTTGGTCTCAAAACCCATCGGCAGATTTTCGATAACATCTTGTAGATTCGCAATAAAAGCTGCCTGTAATAGTTTTTGATAATCAATCCGTTCTTCACCGACTGCAATATTTCTAGCAATAGTATCCGAAAAGATAAACCCATCTTGCATCACCACCCCACACATCTGCCGCCACCACCGAATATTGAAATTTTCTAGGTTAGATTTTCCTAAATAAAGTCCACCGCTACTTGGAGGATAAAATTTGAGCAACAACTTCAATAAAGTCGTCTTTCCACTACCGCTTGTACCAACAATGGCGGTCGTTTTTCCCTCTGGAATTACCAAATTGATATTATCCAATACTAAAGGACTCGCACTCCCACCATACCTAAAGCATAAATGTTTCAGATATAGATTATTATTGCTTAGAGAAAAACTATGTAACTTCTGTTCGCCTATAGGTTCCTCATCTTTTTTACCATGAATTTCCCCCAAACGATCTAAACTAATCTTTGCATCTTGCGCTTTTTGTACAAAACCGATAATAGAACTCAAAGGCCCATTAATTTGCCCTACAATATATTGAATGGCTAACATGGTTCCTAATGTAATTTCCCCATCAATAACCGCTTTAGCAGCTAAATAAATGATCAAAATATCTTTCAATCTAGTAATAAAAAAAGACCCAATTTGCTGATACTGTGCTAAAGCCAAGCCCTCCACCTTCACATTAAATAACTTGGCTTGTATTCGTTCCCACTCCCAGCGCATTTGTCGTTCACTATTGCTCAACTTAATCTCCTGCATTCCTGTAATCAACTGTACCAAATTACTCTGATTATCCGACATCCGATCAAATTGCTTGAAATCTAGTTCTCGACGCTTTTTCAAAAAGAGGATAATCCATAAAAAATAAAGAATGGCACTAACCAACATCACTATAAAAATCTGGCGATTGAAAAAGGCTAGTAATGCGCCAAAAACAATAATATTTAGGGTAGAAAATAATACACTCAAGGTAGAAGTTGTCAAAAAAGCTTCTATACGGCGATGATCCCCTATGCGTTGTAGAATGTCTCCAATCTGTCGGCTATCAAAGAAGGAAATGGGTAATTTCATGAGTTTTATCAAGAAATCAGCCACTAAGGAGATATTGATTCTTGTACTAACATGCAATAAAATCCAACTTCTAATAAACTGTACAGCAATTTGACTGGCAAATAACATCAATTGAGCCAGTAATATTAAATTGATAAAGCCAATATCTTGGTATTCGATCCCTCGATCAACAATAGATTGGGTTAAAAAAGGAAATACCAATTGTAGTACGGTACCCAATAATAAACCTAATACTAGTTGGAATAAAAACTTAGAATAAGGCTTTACATAATTCCAATAATAACTAAAACCTGGCTTCTGTCCTATTTCTAAAGCATTTTGACTAAAAAACTCAGGCGTTGTTTCCAATAATAAAATAATCCCTGGTTGTTCTTCATTTGCTTTCTGTCCTATCCAACCATCCTCAAATTCTGCTCTAGTATATTTAACCTTCCCATGTCCTGGATCTGCAACCCAGATGTATTTTTTAGAAATTTTATAAACTACTACAAAATGTCGTTGCCGCCAATGGGCAATACAAGGAAGGGGAGCTTCTTGCAATTTTTCATAAGGAATCTGAACTGCCAAGGAGCGCATACCAATCACCTCTGCCGCCTCGCTAATACCCAATAAAGAAACCCCATTACGAGTAATGGCACTCTTTTCTCGCAAGTATTCCAAAGAATAACTTTTACCATAGTATTTGGCAATCATACGAAGGCAAGTAGGCCCACAATCCGTTTGATCTAGCTGTTTGTAAAATGGGAATTTTTTCACTACATAATTATTTCCATCACTCGTAGTAAGTCATTAAATACTGTTGGTATTTCGAGATATTTTCACCTAAAATACCTTGTAAAGCTTCGTTGTTCATTACATATATGCCTATGTTTCACACCTTGTACAAACAAAAACACTTCAAAAGCTACTAAACACTATTCAATGACTTACTACTGGGAGGGAGTTCTAATATTTGGTGTGAAGCAATAAGTAAATTTTACAATGATCCACTTAAGCACTTCTTGAATAGATACAATAACCTTACAAAAGTGAATAAGTTGTAAAAAGCTTGACGCTATATATTGTAAATCAATAAAGTTATAATGCAATGATATACTAGATATGTAGAATAAATCAAACAGGTAAAAATAAGCAAAAAGGCAAGCAGAAAAATACTTCTTAAAGGAAGGAAAAGGCCTAAAAAAAGAGCCAGAAAATTAATTTTCTGGCTATTCGCAAAAAGTAGGTTTTATGTTGCAAAGCAAATATAAATATAACTTACTTTGCAACATAAAAATACACTATATGTTTAAGATTTAGTATTAGGTTTGACTACATTATGGTAGTCATTTTTTACAGAGAAATATATTATGGAGTGAGTGAAAAGTAAATGTATAAATTTTGTTTAGGAAAATTTGACACTAGACGAGGCAAAAAACATAGCTGATAAGCATATCAACAAGGCTTTTTAACAAAGTATGGGGCAAATTTATTAATCAAAATCAAAATTTATTTTTTGACTATTCCTATACTAGATATAAAGTGTAGTTATTAAACTCCACCTTGATGATCACCAGGATCTACCTCCTCGACACCAAACAATTCAAAAAAGACATCATCTCCATCCACTTCACTATGTGTTGGTTCGGTTCCAGTAGGATCAACTCCTCTCATATAATCTTCATCTACTATTGTTTCTACAGAAACTCTATCTGTATTGGATACACCTCCGATCACCTGACGACTTTGTGTATCAGTCAATATTGTTGCTCCGATCAGGAAATCATTAAGACTCTTTTGTCTAGCCATAACTGATATAATTTATTAATAAAGTTAAGCCTACTCTTAGCAGAGGTTTTCGGCATCCCCTCTAGTCAGTAAGAGAAAAATTTCATCTAATTAATAAGGTTGCGCTAGACTGTGGTATTTCAAAAATTAGTTATATAAGAAAGGCTAAGAAATAGTATTTAGTAATGACTTATCACAAAACTCTTATCTTGATCTTTTAAAATATTCAACTATTTCAGAGGCTCAAAAGAAATGCCAATCAATCATTTACCATCAAAGCATGACACCTTAGTTGATGTCATTATATCACAATTAATATGATACATAAGCAATTGGCAGTAAAATAATTTAAAAACAGACAATTATGATGTGCAATGGAGTAAAAAAAATACTGTGTATAAAAAAATACTAGAGTGTATTTTGTATCTGCTAAGACTATTTTCAAAATGTATTTACTCCATCAAGACGATAAATAGTACTGGGGTATCGCTTTTTTTAATTTCATCGGTTAAGCTTGATGAAATTGATTCTAACTGAATCAAACACTATATCAATGCGTTATACTTTGTATTCCTTCTAAACAGAGGTCATTAGTCAGTTAACAATTAATACAATGTCTTGAACAAAGATAAAAAAAAGTTTACTCTGTCAAAAATTTAGAACGAAAAATTAAAATAATAAATAAAGTAAAGTCTTATTACCTACATAAAACACTCATAATCAAATTGAATATGGACACCCAAACTATCAAAAACAATATATTAAAACTTGCTTTTTAATAGCTTTGTACTTCTATTATTCATTTCAGACTACTAATATTAGCATATAATGTATAAGGCAAATGCTATAAGAAATGACAGCGTTTGGTCTTAAACGCTGTCATTCCCATTCCTAAATAGTCAGTCAGGTGATGGATTAAAAATTGAAGTTAACCCCTCCTCTATAAATTAACGGACTATCAAAGGGAGAAGTATCTGCATTGTATAATAAATCATACAATACATATACTTGTGCTGTAGCTCTTCCTGCCAAACGTTGTCTAACTCCACCACCTACAGGTAAACGATAGGCCCAATCTCTTTGGAAATCAGTACCACTTAAGCCACTATCCACTCTATAATTCACCGCAGAAAACTCGGCATGAGCAAAAATAGACTGAAGAATATCATAACGAGCAAAAGCATTGGCTCCGTATAAACTCTCTGCATAATCACCATTAGAACCACCAGTACGTCTTAGGTACTCATAAATTGGTCCACCAGCTACAGAAGCTCTTTCTGTTATTCGATACCCGATCATTGGATTAAAAAAGATATTTAAATACCCATTTCGAGTATTTCCTCCAACATTACCATCTACGAACCAACGAGTATTTCCAATTTCCCTACCTTGTGGTTTTCTTGGTCCATTCAATCCTCCATTTCGATTATTGTTGGGATCATTTCGCATTTGTGCCTCTGCCTCATGTGGCAATGCAAACATTAAAATGGTGAACAAGGTGACTATACAGTATGCTAACTTTTTCATAATAAGAATATTTTAGAAATAATGAGATGTGAGCGATATAAAATGGTATCAGGAACCATCTTTTTATATATAAATAGCCATCATCCATGTCTATAACACAAACCATTGATGACACTAGATGTCTTGATACTACAATCTTACGGCAAGATAAAGATATTAGACGACGAATGAAAAAAAAAGTTTATCAACCTTTTCAATATTCCCTTACAAATAATACAAAATGTCGTAATATTAAAAGTCATTTAGGATGCACTAGTTAATACTGATAGGCAAAATAAGCCTATAAAAAATACCTTTTATTTTGTTAGGATCACTTAATTGAGTATTTTTCATCATCTTTTGCTTCTACCATACAAAATTAATCATGCTACTAATCCATTAATCAAGTCTTAACTATGTCCAATAATGACAATCGACCTTACATCCCTGCAAGTCAAACACTCCCAGAAATTACACTTAAAGGGGTTATTTTAGGTATTTTCTTATCTGCCATACTAGCTGCGGCCAATGCTTATTTGGGTTTATATGCTGGTTTAACCGTATCGGCTTCCATTCCTGCTGCGGTTCTTTCTATGGGAATTTTACGCCTGTTTCGGAAGCATAATATACTAGAAAATAATGCCGTCCAAACTGCTGCTTCTGCTGGGGAATCTCTGGCTGCTGGGGTCATTTTCACCTTCCCTGCTCTAGTACTAATGGGCTACTGGGAAGACTTTAACTATTGGCAAACCACATTGATTGCGCTTTGTGGAGGAATATTAGGGGTCTTTTTTACCATCCCACTCCGTTCTGCGCTTATCGTCAAAGAAAAGCTTACATTTCCTGAAGGGGTTGCTACGGCTGAGGTACTCAAATCTGGTACAGAAGGAGGAAAATTCATTAAATACTTGGTTATTGGTGGTTTGATTGGTGCTTTTGTCAAACTAGCCGTTTCGGGTTTGAAACTCTGGAAGGGAGCCTTAGAGCAAGCCAGTTTGATGAAGGGAAAATTCTATGCTTACTTTGGTATGGATGCTTCGCCTGCATTGATTGCGGTGGGTTATATTGTCGGTTTACGTATTGCTGCACTTGTCTTTATTGGTGGTGCCATTAGTTGGTGGATTGCCATTCCTGCCTATATTGCCTATTATGGAACGCCAGAAGGCTTGACCGATCCTGTGGCGATTGGTGGAACGATCTGGAATACGAAAATACGTTATTTAGGAGCTGGGGCAATGCTTGTGGGTGGTTTGTGGGCATTATTGAGCATTCGTAATTCATTAGGTGTCGCTGTAGAGCAAGGTTTAGCTGCTTTCCGCAATCGAAATGCCAATCAAAATCTGTTGCGTACAGAACAAGATACGCCTATGAATTGGGTGTTGATTGGTATTGTATTGATGATCTTACCTATTTTCTATATCTATTTTTCAGAGATTGAACTCTTTGGAATTTCTTTATTTATGGCGGTATTGATGGTCATTGCAGGTTTTCTATTTTCTGCGGTGGCAGGCTATATGGCTGGCTTGGTTGGTAGCTCTAATAACCCTATTTCGGGTGTAACTATTGCTACGATTTTAACAGCCTCTTTATTATTACTGGTTTTGATTGGTACAGGTTCAGGTAAAGGACCTGCGGCTGCGATTATGATTGGGGCGGTGGTCTGTTGTGCGGCGGCAATTGCTGGTGATAATATGCAGGATTTGAAGGCGGGGAATTTACTAGGAGCAACACCTCGTAAACAGCAGATTATGCAGGTCGTGGGTGTGGTGAGTGCTGCCTTGGTGATGGCTCCTGTATTGTCTAGTTTGAATAATGCTTTTGGATTTGGTACTAAGACAGCCGCTCATCCTGATGCTTTGGCCGCTCCGCAGGCAACTTTGATGCAAAGTGTGGCGGAAGGTGTTTTTGGTGGTAATCTGCCTTGGGATATGATTATTGTGGGAATTGTGATTGGGATATTGATTATTATTGCGGATGTGATTCAGGAAAGACGTGGTTCTGACTTTCGTATTCCTGTGCTGGCGGTGGCAGTTGGTTTGTATCTTCCTTTTGAGCTGGATAGTGCCATTATGTTAGGTGGAATTATTGCTTGGTTGGTGAGTCGTTACCACAATGCTCAAAAGACGAATGTCAGCATAGATGCACATCAAAAGAAATTACTAGGTAGTGAACAGGCTGGTTTGTTGTTTGCTTCGGGTTTGATTACTGGAGAGGCTTTGCTTGGTATTGGCTTGGCGATTCCGATTGGTCAATCTGGTAATCCTAATGTCTGGGCGATGCTAAATAGTCCAATGACTGCTTGGATTGGTATGGCGGTTATTGCGGTGATTTGTGCTTTACTATATGCTTTTGCTAAGAAGGGTTATGATGCTGGGTAATTTGTTTTAAAAAGAATTAAACATTAAAAAGTTAAGGAAAACATTAAGAGAATTAAGGGATAGTTAACTGAAAAACAACTAATTACCTTTATTCTCCTAAGTGATGGAACAGAAATAAATTAGGCCATATCCTTTATTATTTAGCCTAATACTGCGTTGCAAAAATATCACGTACATTCCATGTATGCGCTATTTTTGCGCCTTGTCTTAGGCTAAATAATGGAAAGCCTATTTCGGCCTAATTTATTTCTAATCCATCACTAATGTTTTTCTTTTCGAAATCATCTATTTTATAATCAACCGCCAGGAATCATAATTAGCTCCTGCAAAAATTCCTGTCCCTCCATTAATATTCGATTCAACCCTAGCAGGTCTAGCAAAAGGACTCTGCGCTGCCGCCTCCGCATCATTGACTGTTTCTAAAAAGCGATAAAAATCATAATCAATACTGTATAAACGTACTTCGATTTCATCTCCCTGTAAATAATTATAGCCCATACCAATAGACGTTTTTTGACCAGAAAAAACTTGATCACTAAATTCCCAAGTATATACAGAATCTTGATTAAAAGAGTTGGTATTGGCAAAATAAACTTTGTAGTAATTCTCTAAATCAGCCTCATCATCAAAGTAAAAGACGACAGAGGCTTGCATAGAATCATTCAATAGATAAATGACCGTATCAATCGGTACTACAGGTTGTAATTGTGTTGTAGCGGTGACTACCCTACCCTTTGTATCCTCTACCCGTAATTCATAAGGCTCAAAGTCATTCGGCAATACGAATTTGGTAAAATTGACATAAACGCCTAGACTATCTATTAATTCTAGGGTATCTGTTACTCCATTATGAGCAATCGTGACCGTCGCATCATCTACAAGCGGTAAACTATTGACATCATAGATAGAAAAAGTTTCAGATAAAGATAAAATATAGGGTAAACCAGGTTCTAAATAGCATTCTACTACCAATTTGCTTTCTACTGCTGGCAAATCTAAAATCACCTCCTTTTGGCAACTGGTCAACACATAGGTTGCAAATAGGATGGTGCAAACTAAAGAGATATATTTCATGG
>JAHDFT010000521.1 GCA_020628015.1 Bacteroidota bacterium | reverse complement strand
CCTCCCCAGCGAATTATTTGAATTGACTTATCCCTAAAATAAAGTAAACTCCCAAATCAAGCAGCCTACCTATTTCGATACAATACATAAAAAAAGGCATCCATCAAAATGATAGATGCCCTTTTTGGTAGGTTAATACAATCTCTTGTCTTAGAGTTTTGAATTATTAGTCGTAGTAGCTGCTTTTTTTGTACAAGGTTTATTACAAGACTTTTTAGTTGTAGCTGGTGCAGCAGCATTAGAAACAGCTTGTAAAGAAATCCCAGCATTAGATGTCGCTGCTTTTTTTGTACAAGGTTTATTACAAGACTTTTTAGCAGTTGATGGCGTACCAGTATTGGAAACAGCTTGTAAAGAAACGCCAGTATTAGATGCTGCTCCTTTAGGACAAACTTTACTACAAATCTTACTACAAAGATCACTCGCTTTTCCAGTTAAACCTGCATTGCTTGTTAAAGCCATTTTTGAGGCCATACCTTTACAGCAATTAGGTGGACAAGGCGCACAGCAAGACTTACCATCAGACTTTGCCGTTGATTCATTCACATTAACCACTTGAACATCAGCACTAGAACTTTCTGCTTTCATTTTCGTACAAGAAGTACTTGTCTTTTGACATTTTGCAGTCTTTGTAGACTGTGCTTGTACAGTCACTAAACAGATCGTCATTAAAAAGAATACAGATAAAAATGCTTTGAAGAATTTCATAAGTAAAAATTAAGTAATTGCACTCAGAACTGCTGAGTTACCAGTTAGAAAACCTAAAAATAGAAGTAGAAAATGTATAAATTTTAATGCTTATCATTTCCTTTTTGTGATACGACAAAGATAAAGGGAAGGTGTCAAAAATGCTGTTACAAAAGTGTTATTTACTTGTTATTCACCTGTTAAAGACTAGGCAGGATGTGGATTTCAAGGCATGTTTATTGTGGTAAATAGTGTTGTAGAAGAAATCGAGAATTAATAAAGCTTGTTAAAAAGTTGTTATTGCTCAACAGCTCCTTTCTTATTTGCGTTAATATATCGAAATTAGCTAGTCATCATTCTTCTACATTATCCTATCAAATCAATCAACTATTGAAAAATTGGATCACACATCATCGGATTCCTTTATTATTTTCGGCAGTTTGTCTGGCATTATTGCTCCTAATTGTCTTTCAGGTCAATTGGTTATTGACCTCTAGGGCATTAGTAGAAGAGCAATTTGATCAAAGGGTAAGTCTAGCACTTGGAAGTGCCTTAACTGAATACAATACCAAATACTCCAAAGATTTATTTTTAGAGGAATTCAATTCTTGTGCAGACAATAAGGATAAAGCTTGTTATTTCTTTGAATCAGATGTCAAAAACGCCATTCCTAAATCTGAACAAGCCGTATTGCTTAAAACATTATCGGGGTATATGTCTTGCTTTGGTATTGATGAAGGTTATGATGTTGCCATTTTTAATAACCAAAGCTATTGTGCAGAAGATGATGCCTATTGCTGTGCCATCAATCCAAACGTAATAGAAATGGCAGATTATCAGCTTTCAGTATCTTTTCCACGCAGAGGTGATTATGTCTTTGATAAGTTGAAATTTATGATGTTATCCTCTGTTTTGATTTCCCTATTATTGGGCTTAGTTTCTTTTATTATATTAAGAGCTTTAGTGCAACAAAAACGAATTACAGAAAACAATATCGACTTTTTCAATAATACCGCCCATGAATTAAAAACACCACTTGCCAATATTACACTAGCCCTCAGCCTATTTAATCGAAAAAACAAGGAACATGAAGGCAATAAATATCTCCATATTATCGAAACAGAAAACTCAAAATTGATTACACAAATCAAACGAGTCCTTTACTTATCCAAAATGGAGAGTGAAGAATATCGTTTACAAGAAGAAGAACTGGATTTGAGAGCAATTGTAAATAAGGCGGTGGGTTATATGGAGATGATTATCAATGAAAAAAAGGGCATTATTGAAATAGACTTTCCAGCCAATGAATGTTTGGTTAAGGGTGATCCATTTCACTTGAATAATATATGCATCAACCTTATTGATAATGCTTTGAAATATTGTGAAAGAAAACCGCATCTAAGCATCTCTATTCGAGAAGAAAGGTGTCGATATAAACTGATTTTCTCCGATAATGGCATTGGCATTAGTAAGAATGACCAAGCTCATATTTTTAAGAAATTTCAAAGAGTCAATACAGGAGATATAAGGGAAACGAAGGGTTTTGGGATTGGTTTATCCTATGTAAAAAAAGCCTTAGAATTACACAAAGCCTATATCGAAGTAAAAAGCGAGTTGAATAAAGGCAGTCAATTTGAAATTAGTATACCAATAAGTTAAGCAATATGGTTCAAAAGAAAATATTAGTAGTGGAGGATGATACCAATTTAGGTTTATTATTGGTTGACCTACTCGAAAGTGAGAATTATTATGTAGACCTCTGTACAGATGGTGTAACAGGTTTAAAATTTGCAGAAAGCCGACCTTTTGACCTCTGTATTTTTGATGTCATGCTACCCAAAATGGACGGTTTTTCCTTAACAAAAATGCTAAGGAACCAAGGCTATGAAATGCCCATCATCTTTTTAACCGCCAAATCAATGATTGAGGATAAATTGAATGGTTACAATATTGGCGCAGAAGATTACCTCACCAAACCCTTCCATCATGAAGAATTGCTCTGTAAAATCAATGTGATTCTCAAACGCTATTGCCGCCAAATGAATGCCGTAGAATTGCCCAAGGAATTTTCCATTGGTGCCTATACTTTTAAATACGATAGACAAGAATTAGAATACGAAGGAACAAGCATCAGATTAACCCAAAAGGAAAATGAAGTCCTTTACCTACTTTGCTTAAATAAGGATAAGATTCTCAAACGAGAAGAAGCCGTATTAAAAATCTATGGTAAAAAGGATTATTTCCTAGGCCGCAGCTTTGATGTTTTTATTTCCAAAATCCGCAAATTATTGAAGAAAGATCCTCG
>JAHDFT010000520.1 GCA_020628015.1 Bacteroidota bacterium | reverse complement strand
GATATATCATCCCAATTATAAACTCACCCCCAAATATCTTAGAACTAGAAATTTTCGATTTTGATTTGGGAAATTTGAAACTAGATAAAGCAAAAAACGTAGATGATGTAGGACATCAGTAAGGCTTTTAGCAAAGTATAGTGGCAAATTGATCCATCAAAATATAGAAATTATTTTCTTACTGTTTCTAAAAATGAAGAAAAAAAAGCAGAAGTTAGTCAACTTATTTAAAACATTAACTGTATTCAAATAGAATTCTTTGTAAAAATCTTGGAGAAGAATAATATAGTTTTGTTATTATTTCGCCATAAATACATAAACTCTTTTCTAAATTTATTTTAGAGGAGATGATTATAAAACACACCAAAGTCAACAACTTTTTTCTTAATTAAATAAACATTTAAAAACTATGGGATTATTTTCCTTCGTAAAAAATGCCGGAGCTAAATTATTCGGACGTGGAAAAAAAGAAGAAGCAGCAGAAGCTCCAAATCAAGCTGAATTGGATGCACAGAAAGCCCTTGAGCTAGAAAATCTTGTTAGAGGATTAGGTCTAGATATCGAAGACTTGTATATTGAAGTAAATGGCGACGTTGCTTCTGTATCAGGTAAAACTTGTTGTATTGATGATAAGGAGAAAGTGATCTTAGCTTGTGGTAATGTAGAAGGCATTGCTCAGGTTGATGACCGCATCTCTGTTGAAGAACCAGAAGTAGAAGAGTCTGCTGAAGCTGTTGATGCGCCTGCTGCATCTGCTGTTCAAGCATCTACTTTCTATACAGTAGTAAAAGGAGATACACTTTCTAAGATTGCAAAAGTGCATTATAATAATGCTGGAAAATATCATGCTATCTTTGAAGCGAATCGTCCGATGTTGAAAAGCCCTGATTTGATTTATCCTGGTCAGGTATTGCGTATTCCACCTTTAGTTTAATCGCTAATTGTATTACAAAAAAGAACAGTCAATAAATAAACTGGGTTGAACCCACAGCTATTATTGATGACAAAATAGGCAGTAGATGTTTCTTGTAAACGTCTACTGTTTTTTTTTGTGAAAAACCTTGTCTTTTTTCATTATTATTAAAATCCATCTACCAAATGCTTTGTATAGATACTGGCAATACTCGAACTAAAATAGAGGTATACAAATCTGATCAACCCATTCATGCACAACAAGTAGATGTCTCCACTAAGACAGACCTAGCCAAAATCATTGAACAATTTAATATTAAGGAAGCTATTTGGTCAAGTACGGGAGCAGATTATCCAACAATAGCGGAATGGTTAGACCAAGAATTGGATCTATTCATTTCCCTGAGTCATGAAACACCACTACCCATTCAAATCGCCTACCATACGCCACATACTCTGGGTAGAGATCGCATTGCATTAGCAGTAGCAGGCAACAACTATTTCCCAGAAAATAATGTCTTGGTCATTGATGCTGGCACCTGTATCACTTACGATTATATAGACGCTCAACAAATTTATCATGGTGGAGCCATTGCGCCAGGTATCCAAATGCGTTTTAAAGCCCTTAATCACTTTACTGCACGTCTACCTTTAGTGCCTTTTGATAGGGATTACGACAAATTGATTGGGCAAAATACACAAGAATCTATATTAAGTGGCGTTCTAGTAGCAGTTATTTCAGAAATGGAAGGATTAATTTACCGTTATTTTGCCCAAAATCAGGAGCTCAAAGTCTTGCTAACTGGGGGAGATGCAACCTTTTTGCATAAAAATTTACTAAAAGCTTTTACAACACTTTATGGCAAGAACTTTGAAAGCCCCCTTAAAAATCAGATATTTGCATTCCCTAATCTGGTAATAGACGGCCTTCATCAAATCCTAAAATACAATGCAATTAAGGATCAGTAGTCTTTGTACTATTTTATGTTTACTATTTCTCGGTATTTTTGACCTCTCTGCACAAATCTACCAAGTCAACTCTCCCTATTCGAGGGTAGGTATAGGCTCCATTGCACCAAGTAGCTTTGCAGCAAATCGAGCAATGGGTGGCATTTCTGCTGCTTTTCGCTCTCCTCTAAATATCAACTACAATAATCCAGCTTCCTATAGCGCACTTCAGCTCACCACCCTAGAGACTGCCATTACTGGTAATGGATTATGGTTGGCTTCTGACGACTTACTCAATCCACAAGGAACTGGTTCTGTAAGTATCGCTCATCTTAGCTTTGGTTTTCCTGTTGCAAAATTCTGGGGTACAAGTATTGGTCTACTTCCTTATAGTGGACTCAATTACAATATCCAAATTACAGAAAATAACGATCTAGGTCGAACAGAACAAAACTTTATTGGCAATGGTCAGTTGTATCAATTTTACTGGGGAAATGGCTTTGAATACAAAGGATTTTCTGCTGGTTTTAATGTGGCTTGGGTATTTGGTACCTATCAACAACAATCTCGACTAGTATTTCCTATTCTTTCTGACTCAGATGTTTTTGCTAATCAGGGTTTTACGCTAGGAAGTCAACAAACAGATGAAAGTGTGGTTGGTGATTTTATATGGAATGCAGGTCTTCAGTATGAACTGAAATTACCCGATAAATATTCGCTTATTGCAGGTGTATACGGTAATACAGCCACCGAATTAAATCTCATCCGAAATTTCCGTTGGGAAAAAGTAGGTACTTCAGCAGGGATCATTACAGTCTTGGATACCATAAAAAATGTACCTGATGAAAAAAATAGCTTTCGCCTTCCGTCTAATTATGCTGTTGGGGTAGCTCTGCAAAAAGGGGCCAATTGGATGATGGCTCTGGATCTCAGTTTCCGCAATTGGACAGAATTTGAAAAATATGGACAAACAGATGCTTTACTAACCAATTCAACTCGTATTGCATTTGGTGCAGCAGTTACACCCGAAACGAGTCCTTTTGGTAAGTTATGGCGGCGTACTCAATATCGTTTTGGTGCTCATTACAATACAGGTAATATCTTTGTCAATGAACAACGCTTACCCGATTTTGGG
>JAHDFT010000036.1:17287-18798 GCA_020628015.1 Bacteroidota bacterium | reverse complement strand
GATATAGCAGGACATGAAACTTTTAGGGGGAAGCAAAGTGAGATTCCCGAATATCAGTTTTATGAAGTTGAATTTTTCCAAAAATGTATCAGCCCAAGTATGAGTAAATTTGAATCTGCATTAAGTCAACAAGCCATTCCACATGAATTCACTAATAATCACCTCCCCAATCTCAGAGCGCAATTTTTAAAATTCAAGCTCGAACAAACCTTTTCCTACTTAAAAAGCCCTATTATTTTGGATGGTTCTGTGAAATCAGACATTAATGCCAAAGATCGAAATGCTTCGATCATCTTATTTTTCGCCAAAAATCGAAAATATCCAGAATAGTTTATATTATAACAACTAATTGATGATCTATAGCAAACAATAACAACACTTATGAAATCCTTACGTCCCACTCCTAAAGGTTATCGAGGTTCTATTATTAGAATTGAAGAAGAGGAGATTCTACGCCTTATCCAAGCCATTAATCAACAGGAATTGGTTAAAACTTATCCCGATTTTAAAAAGGGTAGAGGAGGACAAGGGATTAAATGGAGTAGCTCGAAGGAAAGCCCGAATTACCAAACGCTTAAATTTATTATTGATTCAGAAAATGAAGGGGAGGAGAAGGTAAAATATGAAATTGAAACAGGTTTTCTGTATGGCTTGATTAAGTTTAAAACTGCCAAAAAGGTGGGCAGAAAGGGAAAATATGGCTTCTATCACTACAATCTCAATGCCCTCTACCATTTCCTATATCGCAAAAGTCGAGAAGCCTATTTTCTCGAAATGACCTACCGCATCCACAATCAAGACCTCCTTCCACAACAGGTTAAAATTGTAGTCTACTGTTCTAGCCAAAATATTAGCCATTTAAAGACACTTCAAAATAGCCTGCAAAAAATCAGTCACCTCGATTTGGTCATTGAATATTGGGATCGTCCAGGGGCGAGTTTGTCTAAGGTAATGCGTAAAGTGGGCGAAAATGGGGTTTTGATTCAGTTTATTGGACGGAGCTATTTTGAGCATGAAAATAGCATTCGAGATTTGACCAAATTCCTACACCAAACCAATCACCGCATCCAATACCTAGAAAGAAGCATTCATATTGTCTTGCCTTCTACCCTGAAAGGAGAGCTGGATATTGGTACTATGCTAGGTAAAATCACCATTTTGAGCTATTGGGATCAAAAAATCCGTCAAATCAATGAGCAAATTGCCATGTTGTTGCAGCATGATGGAGCAGCATTACAACCAGAACTCCGCCACAATTTGGAAGAGTATAAAGAGACCTATAATAATATCGCCAAAAACCTGATTGCTACCCTTAGCACTTTATATGATAAGGAAACAACGCTGCGCTTTGATACGCTACAACTAAGCCCCAATGAACTCATTAATAAAATCCAAAAAAAGATTACCACCCATCGGAAAAAATTACAGGATATTATCAAGGAGGTTAAAAAATCGGTCACTTTGGTCGATCAATTGTATAATGCCATCCGCATTCCTTCTGAAAATGACCC
>JAHDFT010000036.1:0-17187 GCA_020628015.1 Bacteroidota bacterium | reverse complement strand
TCACTTTGGTCGATCAATTGTATAATGCCATCCGCATTCCTTCTGAAAATGACCCACAAAAACCAGAATTTCCCCCAAAACCCTTCTACCAACCTCGATTTCCTGCCTCTAATTGTTATCCAATCAATATTCCAGGTTTTAGCAATATTTGGCTCAAAGATGAAAGCACCAATCCTACAGGAACGCATAAAGACCGAATGGCTTGGGAAGTGGTGATTAAATACAAGGAGTTTTTGAAGCGAGAGACGTTTAAAAAGGTCATCCTGCAATCAGGAGAAGTCCCTCGATTGTCGATCATTTCTTCTGGGAGTGCCGCTATTGCTATCCAGAACTTTTTGAGCAAATTTTTTCTCCCTGATTTAAAAGTATTAATAGACCACAATACACAGCCATTTATATTAGATGCTTTGAAAAAGGCAGGATGCGAGGTTTACCCTTATAATCTATCTCAAAGATTGCTACAACCTGATGATGTCAAACGTTTGACCAACAATATTAATGGGCTAGATATTACCTATCGAGAAATCATCGACTACAACCACAAAACCTACTACGATTGGTTGAGTTATGAAATCCTAGATCATGCGCCTGATTTTTGCTTTGTGCCTTTTGGAACGGGTGATTTATTCCAGAATATTTTGAATATTAGCCATGACGAAACCATCAAAATGCAGATGGAACATGGACAAAAAGATCCTCGATTATCCAATGTTGAGGTAGCGCATTTTGCGAAATGTCATTTTATGGCGGCAACAACGTCTAATCCTAAGTCTAAACTCACCAAACTCTATTCCGCCTTTTTGCCTAGTTTACCTGCTCATAAACATAAAATCAGCCGACTCAAAGAAACAGCGATGTGTGGACAATATACAGGCATCTACAATGTCTCTGATTACTTTACCGATAAAGCAATAGATATTGCTCAATCATTAGGATTGAGTTTTGAGCCATCAGGTATTGCAGGGCTTGCCTTGCTTTTCCAATTACAAGCAGAAGGGAATCTGCCTATTGCAGCAAATGCTAAGATTTTGATTGTCAATACAGGAAAGACAAAATATAATATTCAATCATCATAAAAAGCTGATACATCGCACCTATCATTTTAGAATCCCTATACTAAATCCCAAAAAAAACTTCTATTCCTAATAAAAAAGGCAGTCACTACTTCTAGTGACTGCCTTCCTTTTTTGTAAAAAATATTCCTTTGATTTAGAAAATATAAGCATTTGCCTCAATCAACGTATCTGCAATTCTTCTTCTTGCAGCAACGGTATTGAATGGAGGATATTTAGTGAATCGCTTTAAGCCCATCAACATCATTTTCAAAGTATCATCCTCAGCAAAAGCACAAACCGCATGTTTTCCACTAACAAAAATACGCTCCATAGCATCAGAAACATATACTTTAGTCAAATCAATTTGATTGGCACAAGCTTCTTCTCCTTTGATATTGATCATTTTTGCTGTACGTAGAATATTAGACTCTGCTGCAAATAATTCGATCAACATATCGGTGATGCTCATGATGACTTCTTGCTCATGTGCTAGTTTGCGCTCAAATTTTTGTACCGCAGCACCAGCCACTAATAAGACCGCTTTTTTTGCTTGACGAACTGCTTTTAATTCTGCTGCAAATAATCCCTCATCTTCATCAAATCCAGGGAATGAAAGTAATTCTTTTTCTACCGCTTTAGCAGGACCCAATAAGTCTATTTTACCTTTCAAAGCACGCTTCAACAACTGATCTACTGTTAATAAACGGTTGATTTCATTCGTTCCTTCAAAGATTCGATTGATACGAGAATCTCTATATGCTCTTGCTGCTGGATATTCCTCAGAGAAACCATTTCCTCCATAAACTTGTACTGTTTCATCTACTACAAAATCCAATACCTCAGAACCAAATACTTTCACCATCGCACATTCAATCGCATATTCCTCTGCACCTTCTAGCTTCGCTTTGATTGGATCTTTGCCCTTAGCTACTAAATCATCAATATGCTCTTGGATCATCCCTGCAACACGGTAATTCACACTATCCAAAGCATACAAACGTACTGCTTGCTCTGCCAATTTATGCTTAATCGCCCCAAAATTAGCAATCGAACGACCAAACTGCTCTCTTTCATTGGCATATTTAACCGCTCTATCTGCTGCTGCCTTAGCACCACCAGCCGCCATAACCGACAACTTGAAACGACCAATATTCAATACATTGAAAGCAATCAGGTGCCCTTTACCTATATCTCCTAGAATATTTTCCTTTGGCACTTTTACACCTTCAAAAAATACCTGACGAGTAGAAGAACCTTTGATTCCCATTTTATCTTCCTCAGCTCCTAAGCGTACATTTTCAGCATCACCATCTACTACAAAACCTGTAAATTTGTCTCCATCAATCTTAGCAAAAACAGTAAATACATCTGCAAAACCAGCATTGGTAATCCACATTTTCTGCCCCTCAATAATATAATGCTCTCCGTCTTCTGTAAGTGTAGCTTTTGTTCTAGCTGCCAAAGCATCCGAACCAGAACCTGGCTCAGTTAAACAATAAGAAGCCTTCATTTCACCACTTGCCAACTTTGGTAAGTATTTTTCTTTTTGTTCCTCTGTTCCATAGTAAAGGAAAGGCAAAGTACCAATTCCTGTATGTGCGGCAACAGATACACTAAATGCATTGGCACTTCCTAGGATTTCAGTCAATACGGTTTCGGTTGTTAATTTGACACCCATTCCACCATATTGCTCTGGTACAGATGCACCCAACAATCCTAATTCCCCAGCTTTTTCGAGTAGGCTAACGGTTAAGCCTGGCTCTTGTTTGTCAATCTTAATTACATTCGGTCGGATGTGCTTATCAATAAACTCTCTTGCCATTTCTGCAAACATCTGTTGCTCCTCGTCCAAGTCTTCTGGTGTGAATACATCATGTGGATTTTCTACTTCTTTTACTAGAAATTCTCCACCTCTTAATACTGTTTTAATGCTTTCTTCAATAGCCATTTTTGTATTTTTTATTTAATATAAGTAGCATAAACGATTGCGGAAATAAAGATAAAATGAAATCGTTCTTTATCTCTTTTTCCTCAAACCCTTGTTTGTTAAATCTCTACAATGATTAGACCATATTTAGCAAGTATGCCTATATATTTGAACCGCTTATCACTAGTAGATGTATAACTATTAAGGCTTACAAAGGTTTGTGTGTTTGAATAAAAATTTAAACGCAAGATAATCCTTTTTGTTTTATCAAACAACCGTTTGGTAAAATTATTTTGTATTGTCCACTACAAAAGTCAATTCTCCTTTCTATCATTCCTGCATAAATTAAGGGGCAATCTGTATATTTGTGGCACTATATCTGGTCATTCAACAATATTTATGGATGATGGTTTGGAAAAAATAATTACCCCTATTGCAAAAAAAAATCAATATGAAAAATAATAGAATTTGCGAATTATTAGACATTCAATATCCCATTATACAGGCAGGTATGGTCTGGTGTTCAGGTTGGGAATTGGCATCGGCTGTGAGTAATGCAGGTGGTTTAGGGATTATTGGTGCAGGCTCAATGTATCCGCATATTTTGGAGGAGCATTTAATCCAATGTAATGCCGCTACCAATCGGCCTTATGCGGTCAATGTACCTTTATTATATGTTGCTTTAGAAGAGCATATGGAATTGATTATTAAGCATAAGGTGCCTATTGTTTTTACTTCCGCAGGAAATCCTAAAAAATGGACAGCCACTTTACAATCACATGGCATCAAAGTGATTCATGTAGTATCTAGTCGCAAATTTGCTTTAAAGGCAGAACAGGCAGGGGTTGATGCTATAGTAGCAGAAGGATTTGAGGCTGGTGGGCATAATGGTAGAGAAGAAACGACTAGCCTTTGTCTGATTCCTATGGTGGCTGATGCTGTAAATATTCCTGTTATTGCTGCTGGTGGAATTGCTTCTGGTAAAGCTATGGCGGCAGCTTTTGCATTAGGAGCTGAAGGGGTTCAAATTGGC
The DNA here is from genome assembly GCA_020628015.1 of Bacteroidota bacterium. Lineage (GTDB taxonomy): Bacteria > Bacteroidota > Bacteroidia > Chitinophagales > UBA2359 > JAHDFT01. The sequence goes on along the minus strand of JAHDFT010000036.1, from coordinate 13,172 downwards.
ACTCGCTTTATTGCGACTCAGGAATCTTCTGCTCACCAATCTTTCAAAGATAAATTACTGGCAGTGGATGAAGGAGATACCAAATTAATGCTGAAAAAGTTGGTACCTGTTCGCCTAGTAAAGAATGGTTTTTTCAAACGGGTGGCCGAAGCGGAGGCAAGAGGGGCGGATGTTAATGAATTAGCGGCTATTTTAGGTAGAGGAAAAGCCAAAAAGGGCATGTTTGAAGGAGATTTGGAAAATGGGGAACTGGAGTTGGGTCAAATTGCGGCAACGGTGGATGTTATTAAGCCTGCTGCGGCTATTGTGGAGGAAATTTGGCAGGAGTTTACAGATGCTTGTCAACGAATGGGGAGTGTTATTGCTTGATAGATAATAAGTAACTGATGGTATGTACAATAAATGATATTTTTACTTGATAAAAAATAATATATCAAAGTCACTAAACTTCCTGTAAAATTGCTCATCTAAACCAGCATATCAGCCAAAAGATGCTGAACGATAGGTTGGCTATTTTCGTAGCCACAATCATTATCTCTTCTATTTTTTATCACCAAAAAAACACACCCCCTATGAAAAAAATCACCACACTTTTCTCATTTTTATTAGCATTCTTGCTATATACAGCCGAGAGTCAAGCACAATGCAATAGTTATTATCAACAGACAAGTACGGTTAATTATTACACGCCTACTGCGAATAATACCTACACTTTGACCCCAACACAAAAAGTGCGAGGGACTCAAACGCCCGTTCAGTATGTTACCAGTACCGAAACAATTACTTATGTGACAAGAGATAGCGATAGAGTTTTGTACGATTCCGCAGCCAAAAGCCGATCAGGTACTAAAGCTGCTGAATATATTGTACTAGAATCTAAAAGTATGATTCGGGAACCTATTAATCGCAGCTCTAAAACGCATAGTGGTTCTATTAATCAACCAAGAGTGATTAAGAATAATAGAGTCGGAACAACACAACATACACCCCCTGCACCGAGTCCTACGACACCACCAAGTGGAGGGAATTCTAAGCGAAGAGGGTAGCCTTGATTTGATAATGTTATGTTTGTTTGTGCTAAAATGTAAAAAGCTGTCAGTTCGATTGAACTGACAGCTTTTTTAACAATGACTATATTTATATTATAGGAATTATTCAACAATTAACTTTTCGATGATTTGCTCTGTTCCATTGGTGATCATCAGTAGATATACCCCTTTATTCCATTGATCTACCGCTAAACGCATTGAACCATCTGCTGACCGATTAACAGGCTTCATCGCCCTATCTATCCAAAGCTTACCTTGCAGGTCAAAAACTTGCAATTGGTAAGCCGAGGATGACGGGAGGGAATAGTAAAGGTTAATATAAGATGTTGTGGGGTTGGGAGCAACAACCAGCCTTGCTGCCACTGAGGGTGCAGCGGCAGTCTTTCCAGGTCTGGCGATAATGTTCACCGAGTAATCTTCTACTTCACCCTCTGAGAAGGTACCACAAGCAGGAGCGGTGACTTCGTTTTGTAATGCAACACGCATTAAGGTAACGCCTTCTATGGCGTTTGAGGGGATGGTAAGGGTTCCCGTAGTGCCAGAGGTCATCGACGCTCCAATACCCAGGATACTATTGAAAGATTTAGTTTGTAATATAGCTTCTGTTGCTTCAAAAGCTCCATTTTGATTCCAGTCTACCCAGATTTGCCACTGTTCTGACCTTCCTTTTTTTCGATTAGAACCTGGTCGTAGCTCAAATTCCATTGGGCTATCTTTAGCAATGGTAATAACCTTTTCTTTATAGTCCTGATAGCCTCCATCATTACCTGTTTGATTGACAAACTTTCCAAATCGAACCGATTCAATCCAATCTAAAGCTGAACTTTCTGAACGTAGCGTACAATAATTTTCTTCACAAGGAGTCCTTAACTCAAATGGTTCGGTAAATTCCGTTTTATAATCTCCACAAATCGACTGAATTTTCAATAAGTAATTGGAACAACTTTCTAAGAGATAAAAATCGAAGCTATTCACTTCAGTAAATATATTGTTCCATACCGTTGATCCTTCTTTTTGATAACTCAAATTATAACCATCTGTAGCTCCTCCATCCCAATTGATTAAGGCACTCTCGAATCCCAATGTTTCAATATTGATATTGTGAATGTCTCGACAAGCTGTTTGGGTTTCAAATACGAGTTCTTGACTTGTTTTACTAGACTCATATTCGCAATTGCTTTGAACTTTGACTTTATATAGGCTCCCTTCTTTAAGGGCTGATAAATGATAGGTAGGCTCTTTAGTATTGATAATAAACCAACTTTCTCCCATGCCAACTTCCTGATACTGTAATTTATATTCATTTGACTTGTGGACTGCTTGCCACTGAATAATTGCGGAATATTCTGTAATATCCGAAACGCTTAATTGTTCTGGTACCTTACAAGAACCATTTAGTACTACAGTCAACGCTGTACTAAAAGAACTTTCTCCAATACCTTCACAAACCGCTTTGACCTTTACAAAATAGATCCCACCCTCTATTAAATGCTCTAAACCTAAATAATTCTCTGTTGCTGTTGTTTCTATTGCTGTTCCGTCATCGGATTGGTAAGTGACAATGTAGTAATCTGCATTAGAGACGGTTTCCCAGCTAATAGAGGCACTTTTCTCGCCTATATTGTTTGCTTGTACATCAAATGGCGCAGGACATACAAAGTCTTCTAAAGAAAAATAATATTGTTGGCTGAAATCACTTTTATTGGTTTCAGAGCAAATGGTCTGAATCTCTAGCTCATAAGCTTTACCTTCCAAATCTTCAATCAAGACACCATTATTAGTAGACATATAGGCATTAAGCCACTCTGTCGTTCCTTGTTCTCTAATCCGTACTACATAATTTGCCGATTCTTCTTCATTAACCCAATCTATTTGTACACTTGAAGCAGATAAAGGATTAATATTGACTGTTGTAGGTAAAACGCAATCTACTCGTTTTACACCATCAATCTGTATATTATCTAGGAAAAGTTGATTGCCTTTTTGATTGATTGTCTCGAAAGCAAGTAGTATATTATTTCCTGTATAAGGGGTCAAATCCAATTGTTCGGTTCTCCATTCATCACAATTACTAGGAGTCCAAACTTCATTCTCATATATTCCAAAGTCAATTGTAGATAAATTTCGTCCAATTTTATTGTAAAGAATATTGGATTGATAGCCACAATCACCATAAACATGTACTCTTAATGCATCAGGTGTATTTTCATTACGAGGCACATAAGCTACATCAAAATTCAATAATGCCTCTTGATAATTAGTGAGATCAATATTGGTATAAATCCAATCTGATTGTCCTTCTACATTCTCGGCTTTATGATGATTCATGACCAAATAACCTGTACCCGTTGCCGAACAATTATTCTGTGTTGCTTTCAACTCCCAAGCCACTCCTTTATCAGGATTAAGCGTCCACCATTCTTTTGCAAATTGATTATTATCAAAGCCTTCTACAAAAGGTAGTTGATTGCTTTTCAAAAATTGGAAATGATGACTTTTTACATTGTTAGCAGGTGTGTGATCATTCGTTCCATTTGGATTAGCCAAACTGACTATTAGATTATAGTCTGCTGTTTTTTCTAGTAAAATTGCTGGTAAGAAAATACTGATTTCCTCTCCTATTCTTAAAGTCCCCTGCCATTGATGTTCATATAGATTGCCTAGCTCTGTTTGATATAAAATATCTAGTTTATTTAATGCTTGTGTCCCTTCGTTTTTAATGGTAATGACTGCTTCTAAACTATCTTGACAAGCAAACAAAAAAGGTTCTTCAATACTTTGTAATACTACATCTACAAAATTTAATGACTCACATCCCTTACCATTCAATAAGGAGCTTCTACGTACATCTAAACTGATTCGCATTCGGTCTCTTTGTCCTGCTGTAAAGCTAGTTTGACAAGAACGACGGCTATAGTCCATGTAGTTTTCAATCAAATCATCAACATCACCCAAGCCACCCTTAAACTTAGATCGAAAAGGATTATTTTCACTTGTATCTTCACTATCTGTATTACAAGAATTGACAGGATCATCACAAGGTAAGAATCTAGTATCATCATCTGGTGGGGTATCACAAATATAATCCCCATTTAATAAACAATTTCCATTAGGACAACCGCCATTAAAAGTATGTTGCAAATTAAAATAATGCCCAACTTCATGAATGACCACTTTTGCTTTGTGTGCATCTCCTCCAAAATAAACTTCCTCTGTCACCACACCATCATGCTTTTGTCCATGTTCTGTTGCGAGGTAAGAATAAGCAGCCACTTTACAAGGATTGCTTTCCAAATCCGATTTGCAAATTTCATCTACTACCCAAATATTCATGTATTGGCTGGGGTCCCAAGCAGCTATGCGCTTTTTGAACTCTATTTCCTCGGTAGCAATATCCAATTCAGCGAAAGTATTATTTTCATGTCTTACAATTCCTGTGGTGGGTAAGCCATCTGGAGTTTGTACTGCCAAACAAAATTCAATGCCAATATCCACCCCTCTTTCACTTTCATAGAAATTTAGGCTCTCAAAAGCGTCATTGAGTTGTTTGATGCCTTCATGCACCTGATTTTCTCTAATATTTGCACCATCTCCCAGCTCTCTTTGTTGACTATTATGCACCAAATGCACAACTACTGGAATTGTATATATTTCCTCTGCTGTAGCAGCTTTCTCCATACCATGCTCCTTGCGTTCTTTCCAGAGCGCAACAGAGGCCTTTGCAATTTCTTGATTCATTGCATGATAGGCATTACGATAATTGGAGTCACTTTGGAGTTTTTCTTGGTGCAATTGCTCCGAGATACAAAAGTGAGCGGATGTAGGGTATACACAATACAAACATAGTAGAAGCAAGATCATATAGACCTTTACCTCTTTTAATGGTAACTGCATGTTTCTCTATCATTTTAGCTAAAAAATGGGTAGCTGCTAAGGATTGCCTTTTCTTAACTGCTGAATAATGTCGAAAAAATAATCTGAATAGTATGCTAGGTCTATCTTTTCTCTATTATTTATTTGCTTGCTAGAGCATTAATCCCATTTTCTCAACTTAAGGATATAGGAAGATAGCACTAGTATGAGATCTTCCTATATCCTTAAAGTTGTTGTGTTTTATGGATTTGGTAAGGATTTCGTTTGCTTAAGTTCTTATAGAAGAACAAAGTATTTATGGTTTGTAAGTAATTGTTAATATATGTAGGGCTAATCAAACATTTAGTGTGAAGAATTACAACTAAATGAAGATTTATATGTGGTTGAAATAGGTAGTTAATATAATATAAGGATGTAGCAAATTAGTAGGTCTATTAGAAATACAGGCTTAGTAATATATTATCTATAGTTAGTTTTATGAAAGCTATTTACTTTGGATAGGCTCTGGTAAGGTTAAAGTGGGTCAAATAATTAAAAGGAATAGTAGAGAATAGTAAAGATATTAAAATTAGATGGTATCAGATGTATCTTATTTAAGCGTTTTTGGCTGCATAAAAATAGTAAGATTTTTTTAAAAATTTGCATAAAATCGTTAAAACAAATACATTGTAAAAATGATTTTGATGTATAAATGACTATTTTGTTTGATCAACACAAGTCTTGGCAATATATTGTTGGATTTGATTTGAGCGTTTTTAGACCAGCTCTATTTAGGCATAAATATAAGGTTTCATCATATAAAAAGCATGAATAGGAAAAAGTGTTGAGTTAATATAAAGATTCAAAGGAGAGAAAGTAATATTTATTTTTTAAATGTGAAGCAAGTCTTCTATGTCCATCATTAAATAAAAAAAGGGAAAGCTCCAGGCACAAACCTGAGTCTTTCCCGTTATAAACACAACCCAAACAACTGATTATTTTTTCAAAAAAGCTTTATGGAACAAGTGAAAAATAAGTGTACAAATTTATCAATCAAAATTGAACAGTTATTTCTTTATTGTTTCTATAATTATTGAAAGAAGAAAAAGTGAATACGCTCCAAATTTATTATGCTATTAATGATAACTCAATCATTTCATAGATAAATGTAAAGCTCAAACGAGGTAGTATTGTGTGAATAATTTGTATTCACTTTTTCTCTTTCGTTGATAATTCAAATATATAGTGAAAATCAAAAGCTTGGAAATACACAATTTGGAAATCTTCGGCCAGAAAATCCTTTTTTTTGAGGTTTTGTAGTTGCAAAATAGACTTAAAGCTCTTGTATATCAACAGGTTAACATCATTTTGTTTTTTCGGAAAAAATCTTTCATTTCTCACCAAAAACTTTTTTATTTTTTTGAAAATAAGGAGGGAAAAGTCAATTCTAGATCAAAAATGCCTAACTTTTAATGACATAATAATCTTTCTATTTGTTGAATAATATCCGCTTCATTCGGCAACATTGCCGCTTCTAAAGTTCGATTTAATGGAATAGCAGGTAAATCTTTAGCTCCTAGTAAGGCAATTGGTGCATCCAGCCATTGAAAACAATATTGACTCATTCGTCCTGCTAGGCTTTCGATAAAAGAATTGGTCAATGGTTCTTCAGTAATCAGTAAGCATTTTCCATGTCGCTTGATGGCTTTAACCACCATCTGTTCATCTAAAGGCACCAAAGTTCTTAAGTCAATTACCTCTACCTGCCCTTTAAAATGCCTAGCTGCTCTATTAGCATGATGTACATTGGCACCATAAGTAATGATGACCATCGTTTCCCCTTGTTCTAATAAATCCTGATCTGCTTCCAAAACTATTTTTGCCTGCCCTAATGGAATGACATAATCAACGCTTGGTTCTACAGTTTGAGCTGCTTGTGTATGAGCCAATTTTGACCAATATAAGCCTTTATGTTCTAGTAAAATAACTGGATTAGGGTCTAAAAAAGCAGCCTTCAATAAGCCCTTTGCATCGGCTGCATTGGATGGGTAAGCGATTTTGATGCCTTTAATTGTAGTTAAAATAGATTCAATAGAGGCGGAGTGATAAGGGCCTCCTCCACCATAGGCACCGCAAGGAATGCGGATAAGCATAGGTACTGAAAATTGACCATTCGATAAATAACAAGATTTGGCAATTTCTCCAATGAGCTGATTCATGGCTGGCCAAAAATAATCGGCAAACTGAATCTGAACGATGGGTTTGAGTCCAAGGGCGGTCATGCCTAATGCTGTCCCCAATATCCCTGCCTCCTGAATGGGTGTATTAAATACCCGATCTTTACCAAACTTATTTTGTAAATCCACCGACTCTCGAAAAACACCTCCCAATCGACTCCCTACATCTTGTCCAAAATAAATGGCTTCGGGATATTGGGCTAAAATTTCGGTCATACCATTTAATAAAGCCTCCACCATAAATACACTTGACTGATCTTTGGGTTGTCTATTCCCTGCTTCTTTGATGATTGTCGCTGGGGCATAAATATGCTGCGTTAAAAATCTAGGATCTGGCTCTGCTTCTTGTTCAAGGGCTTCAAAAATACATGTCATTGCAGCAGTTATTTCCTGTTGTATGGACTTTAAATCTAGTCTACTGAAGCCTGCTTGTTTTTGTAAGTATTCTTCGATGTACAATATTGGATCATCTGTTTGTATGATGTCCAACTCTGATTCACTACGATACCATTCCTTACGTACTCCTGAAGTATGATGCGCTAAAAGCGGTACTTTGACATGCAATAATAAAGGTTGCTGCTTGCTTCTTACCTCATCAAAAGCAGTTTGCACCTGTTTTAATAATGGAACAAAATCTCGTCCATCCAATTGTAAACGATTCAAGCCTTTGAATCCTGCTGCATAAGTATAGGCATCCATACTGCGCTGCTCACTCCCTCTTGCCGAAAGCCCCCATTCATTATCTTGTACAAGGAAAATAATGGGTACTTGATGTAATGCTGCTAGTTGTAGAGCTTCAGAGACTTCCCCTTCCGTCATTGCGCCATCTCCCAAAGAGCAAAGCACTAAAGGGTTTATAGACTCAGTGTGTTGTTTATGCTTTTTTTTATATTGTAATGCTTGTGCTGCACCTACTGCGGCGAGTGCCTGCATTCCTGTCCCACTTGATTGATGTGGAATTATAGGGAAACCTGCTCGTTTTAGGGCGGTATGAGCGTAGTAGTTTCGACCGCCAGAAAAAGGATCACCAGCCTTAGCCAATAATTGGCGAATTAGTTCTTGAGGGGTCAACCCGAGTGTTAAAAGGAGGGCATCATCTCGGTAATAGGGATACAATATATCTGTTGTAGTCAACTGCATGCCTACTGCAATTTGTATGGCTTCATGTCCACCTGAAGTGGCATGAACATAAGGAATGCGTCGTTTATTTCGCTCATAAATATTGGCCAAAGCCCTTGCTTTCAATGCAATAGGATAAGCTTGAATTACTGGTTGAGCAAAAATGGGATCATGCATCAATGCAGTATATTTTAGCTTGGAGAGACTGGTTTTACTATGTTCCATATAAATGAAAGTCCAATTATTCGGTTCAATAATTAGTCGATATTCTTGAATTACAACACCTTACATTTCAATAAGTGTTGATCGCCAATATAAGCCTCTAATACATCACCAATTTCGACTTTACCAACTCCTTCGGGCGTACCTGTGAAAATTAAATCACCCTGTTGCAAAATAAAGTATTTAGAAAGATGGGCAATTAATTGATCAAATGTGAATAGTAAATCTTTAGTATTCCCTAATTGCACTACTTCGCCATTTTTTTGGAGCGAAAAGGTAATGTCATCCACCGAAGAGCCTGCCTCTGCTAAGGGGATAAATCGCCCAACTGGCCCTGAACCATCAAAACCCTTTGCAATTTCCCACGGATGTCCCTTTGCTTTTAGCTTTCGTTGAATATCCCTAGCAGTAAAATCTATTCCTACCGAAATCTGATCATAATATTTATGAGCAAATTTCTCTGCAATATATTTTCCATTCTTACAAATTTTCAAAACCAATTCTACCTCATGGTGAATCTCTTCTGTCCATTCAGGATGAAAAAGCACTTGACGTTTGAGCATTAATGCAGAAGGTGGTTTGCAAAAAACAAGCGGTTGCTTAGGGACAGGATTATTCAATTCCTTAGCGTGTTCGGCGTAATTTCTGCCTATACAAAATATTTTCATGAATCATTTCAACTTAATAGGATCAGTAATCAGATCCTTTATGATTTAATCGCTTCACAATATAAGAATATTTCTATGACTTGCCAGACTAAATATTTGTTCAACGGACTTGAATATTCATTCAAAATAGTGTAATTTTGCATTTGATTAACGGTTAATAATTATTTCCTTGAGTGACTTTTCTTATAATTAGCAGACGTAAGAACAGGTACATAATATTATAGCAAAGCCAATAGATTGTCATTTTATTCATTTTTATAGATGTATGATGGCAATTATGAAAATTGTTTTTTGTGCTATGAGGATACTTTGCTAACTTGCAACCATAAAAAATATGTAGATTATGGGCTTGTATGAACGTCAGCTTAGGGAAAAGCAAATTATTGAATCTGCTGCTCGAATCTTTGCAGTCAAAGGGTTTGGGAGTACAAAAATGACCGATATTGCCAAAGACTCTGGTCTTAGTGTAGGTAATCTTTATTTCTATTATAAAAATAAAGATGATTTATACATGGCTGTTGTCGTCAAGGCATGTGAGTCGAGTATTGAAGTGATTGAAAAGACCATGCAAAGCGATGATAGTAGGAATGCTTTAGAAAAAGTCATTGCTATTACTAGTGCTTATCAAGAATTTATAGGTCAAAATTTTCAGTTACAAGAAGTACTTTCCACCTATATCTCCAAGATTGTCACCATGTATAGAGGTAGTCATTATCAGGGTATTACTGAAAGGATGAAAGAGAGTGAGTACTTCAAAAAAATGCAGCAAATTCAATGGCAATCAGCACTATTATTTGTAGAACTGATTCGACAAGGAAAAAAGGAAGGGAGTATTAAAACAAAGGATAGTTCTATACTTGTATTTCTCAATTTGTGGACGATTACTGTTGGCTTTGACAAACTATATATTCCAGATTTCAACGCCATCGCAGATAAAAACATCCAAATTCCCCCCATTGATACCGATTTATGGCGCAAAGGGGTCTTGAAAATGGTGCGAACTTATCTGGAAAATGAGTAATTGAGTATCAATTTGAGCATTGGATCAATCTATAAAAACTCCCTATATTATAAATTGGCTAGTCACCTTATTTTAGGAACAAAAAAAAATAATTGTACCGTTTTGATTAGTGATGGAACAGTAAAAAAATAAATTGTATTTTGATTGATAAATTTGCCCCTATACTTCGTTAAAAAGCCTCGCCAAGGCACTGCATTGCCTACGTTTTTTGCCTCGTCTAGCGTCAAATTTACCTAATCAAAACTGTAAACTTATTTTTCACTTGTTCCTTAGAGAAATTTGCACACTTATTTTTCTCTCGTTCCTTATTACCAATATCTCAAATCTAATAATCAATTATGAACACATTCAGCAAGCCTGTTCAGACAATAGAAAATAAAGAAAAAGAGCTTAAGCATAAGGAGGTGCAAAGATCACCTGAATTGAAAGGTGGTCATTTTTTATTGGGAGAAACTTTACCCGAAGACATTTTTATTCCTGAAGAATGGGATGAGGAACAGAAAATGTTGGCGGATACGGTGATTGATTTTTTTATGCAGGAAGTTCATGCTTTAGGTATAGAAAAAATGGCGCAGATTGACGCAGAGAAGGATTTAGATTTTATTTTAGAAATCTTTCACAAAGCTGCGGATATGGGCTTTTGTGGTGTGGCTATTGATGAACAATATGGCGGAATGAATTTGGATTTTAATACCAATCTAATCATTAGTGAAGCTTTGTCTAGGGGCTTTGCTTTTGCAACAACAATCGGCGCACAAACCTCCATTGGTTCCTTACCCATTGTTTATTACGGAACCGAAACCCAAAAAGATCAATATTTACCAGGTATCGCAGCAGGAACCATCAAAGCCTGCTACTGTTTAACAGAGCCTACCGCTGGATCGGATGCCAATTCGGGAAAAACAAAAGCTACTTTAACTGAAGATGGAAAATATTATTTGCTTAATGGGCAAAAGATGTGGATTACCAATGGGGGTTTTGCCGATCTATTCATCGTATTTGCTAAGATTGAAGACGATAAAAAACTCTCTGCCTTTATTGTAGAAAAAGACTTTGGAGGGATTACCATAGGTAAAGAAGAAAAAAAATTAGGCATCAAAGCCTCTTCTACCACACAAGTATTCTTTGAAGACACGCTTGTTCCTGTTGAAAACTTACTCGGAGATAGAGAGGGTGGTTTTAAAATGGCACTCAATATTCTCAATACTGGAAGAATCAAGCTTTGTGCAGGAACTGTTGGGGGAGCTAAATTTGGTGTAGAAAAAGCAGTACAATATGCCAATCAACGCAAACAATTTGGCAAATCTATTGCTGAATTTGGAGCGATTAAATATAAACTGGGAGAAATGGTGATGCGTACGCATGTCACCGAATCTGCCCTTTACCGAACAGGTAAAAACATTGACCAAAAATATGAGGAACTCCTTGCGGCTGGTCAATCTGATAGTGAAGCCAAGATCAATGCTTTACGAGAATATGCGATTGAGTGTGCCATCTTGAAAGTACAAGGATCAGAGGTCGCAACTTATACAGCAGATGAAGCCTTGCAAATTCATGGGGGAATGGGCTTTGCAGTAGAGACGGGGGTAGAAATGGGTTATCGAGATGTTAGAATTACCCGCATCTATGAAGGCACCAATGAAATCAACCGCATGCTCTCTGTTGCCGAATTGACCAAGCGTGCTTTGAAGACCAAAGAACTAGATTTGATTGGGGCAGGCAAACAGCTCCCTCGTTATCTTTTTACGCAAATCATGCCTTTCAAATCGAATAGCAAAGGGGCGATGGAATGGCGGATTGTCCATAATCTCAAGCAGTTATTTATCTTGCTTTCTGGTGCTGCTGGCAATAAATTGAAGGAAAAGATGGTGGATGAACAGGAGATCGTCATGAATCTGGCGGATATTCTGAGTTTGTCTTTCCTTGCCGAGTCTGCTTTATTGCGTTATGAAAAATATAAAGCCATGCCTGATGCGGATAGTAAACATGCAGCAATGCAATATCAAGTCGTTCAATTGTATTTATATGAGGCATTGCAAAGCGCACGTAAATGGGCTTCGGAGGTGATTGATAGTTATGCTGGTGGCTTGGAGAAACGAGGCATGCGTTATTTGGTGAAGCAGCTCACCCCGAATTACAATATCAATCCTAAAGCACTCCGTCGTGCGGTTGCTGATTATGCGATTGAAAAGAATGCTTATCCGTTCTAATGACTTAATCTTTCCAATGAAAAAATACTTACTAACCTACAATAGTCTATTAGCCATAGGCTGGTTGCTTTTATTGCTCTATACTATGGCTAATGGGCTACAACTAGACCGCTTTTCTCTCCTGCTCCTCAATATTTGTCAATTGGCTGCGATTTTGGAGATTTACCATGCCATCAAAAAATGGGTCAATTCTCCACCAATGACCGCCGCTATCCAAGTCGCTTCCCGTGTCTTTGTCCTATTCCTCATTAACCTATTACCTGCCGATGCCTACTGGTCGATATTTGGTATGTCTGGTCTTGCCCTCATCCTTGTGGCATGGTCTGTTACGGAAATTATTCGATACAGTTTCTATTTTTCCCAACTTTTGGATAAAGAAAATGCTATCTTGCGCTATCTTCGGTATACCCTTTTTCTGGGCTTATATCCGATGGGGGTGACAGGGGAAATATTGATTATATTATCCTTTATGTGCTTGTATTGTTCAATAATTCTCTGTCTTGTGATGGGCGGCATTCTATTATCCTATGTGTATTTTTTCCCACAGATGTATGGGTATATGATTCGTCAACGTTTGAAAAAGATTGAGGCTTAGTTGATACCTCCTTATCCTTTTAGTTAGTATTTTGACAAACCTAAAATCAGTAAAGATGATGGTTGATTAAGCTATTGCAAAAAGAGGAAACATTAAGAAATTAAGGAAGAATTAAGAACATTTAGGTCTGATCCCCTTAATTTCTCTAGTTCTAAGATAATTGGGGGTATATCTTCTTTCGCCCTGAAAGGGCATAAGC
>JAHDFT010000519.1 GCA_020628015.1 Bacteroidota bacterium | reverse complement strand
TAATATAAGAAAAATCTCTTTATATCAACAATAATTTAATTAGGAAGTTTAATTTTGTATTTTAGTTGACTTAAAGATATATTTGTTACATTAGCGTAAATAAAATGTGATTTTTGCTAATGAGTTGCCCACTAAGAGCTAATGAATAGGTAAAAGAAACTTATGAATTAGTTATATGGCAATATTTTTTTAGAGTGAGTAGCAGTACTTGCTTAATAAATTCAGTATCTATGAAAAACCTTACTACTACTTTTTATTGGCTATTGACCATTGTGCTTTTAGTACCTACTATAGCACAAGCACAATCCAATACCAATCAGAACAAGTTTAGACAGTTAAAACAAGAACTGGCCACACCAAATGTTTATAGAACTGCTTCAGGCGCACCAGGCCATGAATATTGGCAAATGAAAGCCGATTACGAGATGCAAATTGAGTTGGACGATGAAAAACAACGAATCATTGGTGCAGAAACCATTACCTATTACAATAATTCTCCAGATGCATTGACCTACCTTTGGCTACAATTAGATCAAAATGTACGGGCGGCTGATTCAGATACTCGTAAAATCGAAAATACAAAGATTGGTAAAAAGAGTTCTTTTAGAGATTTTATGAAAATGCACCAGAGTTTTGATGGTGGTTTTAAGATTGAATCTGTAAAGGATGCCGATAATGATGATTTAGTCTATACCATCAATAAAACCATGATGCGTGTTGATTTGCCACAAGAACTAAAGCCAGGTGAAGAATTTGTCTTTAAAATATCTTGGTGGTATAATATCAATGACCGTATGAAAATGGGGGGAAGATCGGGTTATGAATACTTTGAGGCAGATGATAATTACCTCTATACCATCGCTCAGTTTTTTCCAAGAATGGCGGTTTATTCTGAAGTAGAAGGCTGGCAAAATAAACAATTCCTAGGACGAGGGGAGTTTGCTCTGACCTTTGGTGATTATAAAGTCAGTATCACCGTTCCTGAAGCACATGTCGTTGCTGCAACAGGTACGCTACAAAATCCAGATGAAGTATTGACCAAAAAGCAACAAGAACGCCTAGAAGATGCAGCCGATGCCGATGAGCCTGTTTTAATCATTACACAAGATGAAGCGATTAAGGCAGAAGACGATAAATCTTCTAAGAAAAAGACTTGGGTATATTATGCGGAGAATGTGCGAGATTTTGGTTTTGCGACTTCTCGTAAATTTATTTGGGATGCTCAAGGGGTGAAATTTGGAGATCGTACTGTAATGGCGATGTCTTATTATCCAAAGGAAGGGAATCCTTTGTGGGAGCAATATTCTACTAGAGCAGTTGTACAAACTTTGGAAACCTATTCTCGACATACTTTTGATTACCCTTATCCTAAAGCCATTTCGGTTAATGCGGCTCGAATTGGTATGGAATATCCAATGATTTGCTTCAACTTTGGTCGGCCAGAGGCAGACGGCACTTACAGCCCTAGAACGAAGTATGGCATGATTAGCGTAATCATCCATGAAATCGGACACAATTATTTCCCGATGATTGTCAATTCTGATGAGCGTCAATGGACTTGGATGGATGAAGGTTTAAATACTTTCCTACAATACTTGACCGAGCAAGATTGGGAAAGAGATTATCCTTCAAGAAGAGGGCCTGCTTATAAGATGACCGATTATATGAAGGGCGATAAAAGCAATATTTCTCCAATTATGACCAACTCTGAGTCGATTCACCAATTTGGAAATAATGCCTATGGAAAACCAGCAACGGCCTTGAATATTTTGAGAGAGACAGTTATGGGACGGGAATTGTTTGACTTTGCTTTCAAAACCTATTCGCAAAGATGGATGTTCAAGCATCCAACACCAGCCGATTTCTTCCGATCAATGGAGGATGCCTCTGGGGTAGACTTGGACTGGTTTTGGAGAGGTTGGTTCTATACCAATGACCATGTGGATATTAGCATTAAGGATGTAAAATGGGTGCAATTAAGTTCTCAAAATCCAGATGTAGAAAAGGCGATTACTCAGAAAAGAGAGGAGGAACGAAGATACATTAGTGATATGCGAAATGCAGAGTCGATCAAAGAAACCTTTGTCGAAGCTAATCCTAAAGCAGTTGACTTTTATAATACTTACAATCCTTTTGAAGTCACCTTAGTGGATCAAGAAGAATACGAGCGTTATTTGCGTAAACTCAATCCAGCAGAACGAGAATTACTAGAAAATGGCTATAACTACTACCAAGTCACCTTAGAAAATGTTGGTGGTTTGATTATGCCTTTGATTTTTGAGTTTGAATTTGCGGATGGTTCTACAGAAGTGGTAAGGATTCCTGCGGAGATTTGGTTAAAAAATCACGAGCAGGTGACAAAAGTATTTGCAATGGAAAAAGAGGTGGTCAATATAACCCTTGATCCTTTTTTAGAATTAGCAGATACAGACATGAATAATAATTACTGGCCGCCTAAGAGTCAGCCTAGTCGTTTTGAGTTATTCAAACGTAGTAGTTATTGGGAAAGAGGAGGAGAAAATCCAATGCAAAGAGATCAACGAGCGAAGGATATGGCGAAGTAGGGATATGGAATTGATAAAACATTGAAAAAAAGAGGGGAACTTTAATCGGTTTCCCTCTTTTTTTATGTTGTACTGGCAAACAGCCTAGCTATTCAAACCACTTTATGACTTACCCTGATTGACTTATAGGCAATTTTAGCCGACGAAAAGTAGCTCATTTAATTTGTCAAAGTGAAGGAATAAAGAATGTTTTGTCATTTTACTGTCACACCAGCTAATTCATTATAAAATTAAGTACTTTGTGCTTACATTTACACTCGTAGAAAACAAAACTAAAAAGCATACTGTTACCTGTGTCAAAAATTATTTTGTTGTTAATTAAAATTGGCATCAAACAAAGTTGGGCAAACAGTTTGAGTTTTTCTATAAGGGCAAAATTTTGTTAATTTTCTTCCATTATGCAAATATTATCTGTGCTTAATACGATAAGAAACTTTTGCTATTCTGTTGATTATCAGATTTTTGT
>JAHDFT010000035.1:4820-18892 GCA_020628015.1 Bacteroidota bacterium | reverse complement strand
AAAAAGCTAGAAATAAGTCCTTCCGAACTCATTAAATCTAGCAAAAAGCTAGAAACAAGTCCTTCCGAACTCATTAAATCTAGCAAAAAGCTAGAAATAAGTCCTTCCAAGCTCATTTAATCCAGCAAAAAAACTTGAAAAGCAAGCCAAAAAATAAATAAGATTTAGTTTTTACCCTTACCTCAACTTGCTTGACTAAAAAAAACTAGCTAAATCGAAAAAAAAGAACGATATTTGAAGGCTTTAAACAAAAATTGTTTGGACTAAGGAGAATTTTAATGGCATGTCTTATTTTTATTATTTACATCCAAACAATACCATATCAGAATAGAAACGAAAATAATTAACCATGGATAGTTTCTCGTATATTTCAAATGCCCATCCGACTTATATTGAAAACATGTATGAATCTTATAAGACGGATGCAAATACAGTAGAAGAGGATTGGCGAAAATTCTTTGAAGGATTTGAGTTCGCTCTTAATTATGAAAAAAGTAATGGCGTAACTAATGGAGCAAAAACGGTCAATGGAGCCTTAGCCGCAGCGACAGGCTTACAAGGAGACTCTAATTTACTAGAAGAATTGAAAGTCTTCAATCTCATTATGGCCTATCGACATAAAGGACATCTCATTGCAGATACCAATCCGATCAGACAGCGAAAAGATCGTAAGCCACACCTAGCTTTAGCCGATTTCGATTTGACCGAAGAAGATCTGGATAAAACATTTTATGTAGGTAATGAAATCCGACTGGGTAGAACCAGCTTGAGAAACATTATCAGTCGCTTAAATGACATTTACTGCCGATCTATAGGTTTAGAATATGCCTATGTCAATGCCCCAGAAGCCATCGAATGGCTAAGAGATCGCTTTGAAACGCAAAATGGCAGCTTCGGATTCGATATTAACAAGAAAAAACACATTCTCGGAAAGCTCAATGAAACCGTTGCTTTCGAGGAGTTTCTACACAAAAAATACATTGGACAAAAGCGATTCTCACTCGAAGGTGGAGAGTCTACTATTCCTGCCCTAGATGCCATCATTAATAAAACGGCTGATTTAGGTGTAGAAGAGGTTATTATTGGGATGGCACACAGAGGAAGATTGAATGTATTGACCAATATTATGGGTAAAACCTATGAAGAAATCTTTAGTGAATTTGAAGGACATGTACCTGAAAATCACGAAATGGGAGATGGAGATGTCAAATACCATCTCGGTTTCTTTGCTCAAAAACCAACCACAAGCGGAAAAGACCTTTACCTTACCCTATTGCCCAACCCTTCTCACCTAGAAGCAGTAGATTCCATTGTACAAGGATATGCAAGAGCAAAGGCAGACGAAGTATATGAGTCCAATTATGAATCTATTTTACCCATCCTAGTACATGGTGATGCAGCAATTGCTGGACAAGGAATCGTCTATGAAATGGCGCAAATGTCTAAATTGCCAGGTTATTATACAGGGGGAATCATTCACTTTGTCATTAATAATCAAATTGGTTTTACAACTGATTTTGATGATGCCCGTTCTGCTCACTATTCTACCAGTATTGCTTCTATTGTCAAGGCACCAGTAATGCACGTGAACGGAGATGATGTAGAAGCCGTCGTTTTTGCAGCAGAAACAGCCGCCGCTTATCGACAAAAGTTCAAAAGTGATATTTATATAGATATGGTTTGCTATAGAAAGCATGGACATAATGAAGGCGATGATCCTAAATATACGCAACCTGGCTTATATAAACTCATCAATAAACACGATAATCCAAGAGTCATTTATTCTAATAAACTACTGGCACAAAAGGATGTAGATGGTTTGTGGGTCAAGAGTATGGAAAAGGAATTCAATAAATTCTTACAGGAACGATTGGATATGGTGAAAGAAAAAGCACCTCCTTATAAGCCACAAAAGCCAGAGCTGGATTGGCAAGCATTAAGAAATCCTGAAAGAGCAGATTTTGATTTGTCTCCCGTTACAGGTATTGATAAAGCACGAGTCAATCAAATCGTAGAAGGATTGATTCAGCTACCAGAAAATTTTAAACCCCTACGTAAAATCAATAAATATTTGGAGCGTAGACGTAAAGAAATGAAGGATAAAAAATCCTTAGATTGGGCAGCAGCAGAGCTAATGGCTTATGCCACAATCTTGGTAGAGGGGTATAATGTACGAATGAGCGGACAGGATGTAAAAAGGGGGACTTTCTCTCACCGTCATGCAATGGTCTACGATGAAAATACCTTTCAAGAATTCAATCGCCTAAGTCAATTGTCAGAGGATCAAGGACAGTTTATGATTTATAATTCCTTCTTGTCTGAATATGCCGTATTAGGTTTTGAAATTGGTTATTCTTATGCCTCCCCTAATGGCTTGAATATTTGGGAAGCACAATTTGGTGATTTTGCCAATGGCGCACAAATTATGATTGACCAATTCCTATCCTCCTCCAAAAGCAAGTGGGATTGGAGTAGTGGAATTATTTTACTCTTGCCACATGGTTATGAAGGACAAGGACCAGAACACTCTAGCGCACGCCTAGAAAGGTTTCTACAATTGTGTTCTGAACTCAATATGCGAGTGTGTAATATCACCTCACCAGCCAATTTCTTCCACGCGCTACGTCGGCAACATGTACAGCCTTTCCGAACGCCATTGGTGGTGATGTCGCCAAAATCTTTATTGCGTCATCCAAAATGTGTCTCTAGTATTTTTGAGATTATAGGGGAACAACGTTTCCAAGAAATACTGGATGATCCATTTATTGAAGAGCCTACACAGGTGAAAAAATTGCTGCTTTGTTCTGGAAAAATCTATTATGAATTGGCAGCCAAGCAAGAAGCCGACAACCGAAAGGATGTTGCGATTGTTAGATTAGAACAGTTGTATCCAATTGCAAGAAAACAATTAGATGCGATATTTGAAAAATACGCTCAAGCAAAAATTACTTGGGTACAAGAAGAACCTGCGAATATGGGAGCTTTATGGCATTTACTCTATAAATTAAGAGGTGTCGATTTTGATTTTATTGCTAGAAAAGCAAGTGCTTCACCTGCAACAGGTTTTAAATATCAACATGAGAAACAGCAAGCCGATATTATTAATAGGGCCTTTGCTTAGTAATAAGTAATTATTGATAATGCCAAAGTAATGACAGCAAAGAAATAGGGTCATTACTTTGGCGTTTTAAAAAAACAACCATGTCTATAGTTCAAATGACCGTTCCTAATATCGGTGAATCCATTACCGAAGTAACCATTAATTCTTTTTTAGTAGAAGAAGGAGATTATGTAGAATTAGATCAGTCTATCCTAGAATTTGATTCTGATAAAGCCACCTTAGAATTACCTGCCGAAGTCGCTGGAACCGTCCATTTCCTAGTAGAAGAAGGACAAGATTTGAATATTGGTGATCTTGTTTGCGAAATAGATACTAGTGCTGCTGCTCCTGTTGCTAGTAATGGACAAGCCAAAGCTGCTGCTAATGCAGTATCCGAGCCACCTAAAGCTGTTGAGGCAGCTACAACAACTACTTATGCAACTGGTCATCCTTCGCCAGCCGCAGCGAAATTAATCGCTGAAAATAAGATTGATGCTACAAAAATCAAAGGCACAGGCGTTGATGGACGAATTCTTAAGGAAGATGTCTTGGCTTTTCTCGAAAGCAAACCTGTTGCCCCTGCGCCAAATGCTAAGAAGGAGAGCAAAGCTACTGCTAGTGTAGAAGTGACCCCTAAAACATTAGGTAGTCGAAATAGCACAGAGAAAAAACTCTCTCGTTTGCGAAAAACCATTTCTCGAAGGTTGGTAGAGGTGAAAAATAACACCGCCATGTTGACCACCTTCAATGAAGTAGACCTCACAGAGATCATTGCGCTTCGCAAACGTTATAAAGAAGAGTTTAAAGAGAAGCATCAGATTGGATTGGGTTATATGGGCTTTTTCACCAAAGCAGCATCCATTGCTTTGCAAGAGTTTCCTGCGGTGAATGCCTATATTGATACAGAAAAGGGAATTATTGAATACCATGATTATGTAGATATTTCAATTGCTGTTTCTTCTAAGAAAGGCTTAGTCGTTCCTGTCATTCGCAATGTCGAGGATATGGGACTTAAAGAGATTGAGCAATCTATTAGAAATTTGGCGATTAAGGCGAGAGATGGTAAATTGACAATGGAAGAAATGACGGGAGGAACCTTTACCATTACCAATGGAGGAATCTTCGGTTCGTTGCTTTCTACTCCTATTATCAATTCTCCACAATCAGCCATTCTAGGAATGCATGGTATTAAAGATCGTCCGATGGCCATTAATGGAGAGGTGAAAATCAGACCAATGATGTATCTAGCACTAAGCTACGATCACCGCATTATTGATGGAAAAGATGCCGTAACCTTCTTAGTTCGTATCAAAAATCTCTTGGAAGATCCAATGCGACTGTTCTTAAATCTGTAAATTTTATTATACATTAGGTGAATATTGGAGGATTCAAAATGATAGCAGGGGGTGATTATATATCCCTCCGACCAACATGTAGGGGGTGATTTCATATCCCCCCTGTTATCATAGTGTGTTTGTTATATTCTATAGCTTTTTTGCTAATGGTGTCTCCATGTATCACCAATTATGGTTAGACATATTATAATTGCAATCTTAATAATCGTGGTATAATAGCAAGGCTTTATTGACCATCCATAATAAAAAGAGCCATATAGTTAATGAAGTCTATTCAACCACACCATAAAACACACAATTTATGATACTCGCAATCACAAACATTGTTGCTGGACTCGTTTTAGGGGTGAGCATTTTAAAACAAGCACCAGCTATCGGAGAAAGCCTAGAAAAAGCTTCTAAAGCACTAGCAGGCTTTCAAACCATTATTGGAGTCATTGCTCTTATATTGGGCTTAATGTATTTCAAAGGATTGGCAGGTATTGTTGCTATTGTTGCTGGTTTTGTCCTTTTAACCAGTTTCATGCCTCAAATTCCTGTTATTGGAGATAAATTACACGATGCCGCTAAATATTTAGGTGCCTTTCAAGGAATCATTGGCGTGATTGCCTTGATTGTAGGTATTTTGACTTTATTGGCGTAAATAATAATATACGAGGTAGAAGATGGATGGTGAATGATTATACAATTCTGTCTCCTACCTCACCTTCTTTTTCCTTTTTTAAATTAGTAGCTATGCTTGCCAATTTAGATAATGAAGTCATATTCAAAAAAGTCTTTACAGACAGAGACATCTTTAAAGGATTTGTTAAAGATGTATTGAATATTGATATGAAAATTGGTAAAATAGAAACGGAAAAAAGATTTGATCCTAAAATCGGTCATATTGATTTTCAGTTGGACATTTTTGCAGAAAGTGAGGATAATAGAGTAGTCATTGAAATACAAAGAATAGAATATGATTATAACTTTGATCGTTTCTTACATTATTTTTTAATGACTATTGCAGAATTACAAAGAAGCTATCAAACATATGGAATTAATAAAGAAGTTTATGGTATTGTTGTAATGACTGCTCCTTACACTATTTCAGATAAAAATCAATATCCTGTAAGAAATGAAGTGATGATTTCTGCCTTGAATCCTCGAAATTTACAAGGGAAAGAGGTCAAATTATTTAATCATCAACTTGTTTTCCTAAATGCTTATCATAAAGATAAAGAAACACCTGCCGCCATTAGAGATTGGCTTAATTTGATTTATCAATCCATTCATCAACCTAATAATCCTCAATTAAATGAAAATAATCCATTAATTAAAAAGGCAATAGAGTTGATTCATGTGGATAATCTAACACCAAAGGAAAGAGCAGCTAGAAAAAAGGCAGAAGGTGCAAAAGTTGTCCGAAAAATGGTAGAAGAGAAAGCTAGAGAAGAAGGGGTATTATTGGGTTTGGAAAAGGTAGGAATAAGGTGTATACAACAAGGAAAAACTGATGAAGAAATTGAAATGCTAACTGGATTACATAAAATACAGATAAAACGGTTAAGAGAAAGAATAGAAAATGAAAAGACCTGATAATGATTAATCATTATCAGGTCTTTTTGCGTTATACTTATTCTTGGAATTGGGATAAGGCATTTAATTCCTTAAATTTGCGCCCACAAAGTCCATATACGATATATTAAAATCATAAACTCCATCAAATGAAATATGATGTAACCGTCATCGGATCAGGTCCTGGTGGCTATGTAGCAGCGATCAGATGCGCCCAATTAGGCATGAAAACCGCTATTATTGAACGATACAATACTTTAGGAGGTACCTGCTTGAATGTAGGCTGTATTCCATCTAAAGCTTTACTAGATTCTAGTGAACATTATCACAATGCGGTGAAAAAATTTGAAAAGCATGGCATTAATGTAGGAGAGGTAACGGTTGATTTTAAACAAATGATTCAGCGTAAAAATGAGGTCGTCAGCAAAACTTGTGATGGCGTTTCTTTTTTGATGAAAAAGAATGAAATTGATGTTTATCATGGTCATGGTTCTTTTGTCAATAGCAAAGAAATCAGCATTGCAAAAGCAGATGGTAGCCAAGAAAGCATTCAAACAGAAAAGGTCATTATTGCAACAGGTTCTAAGCCTGCGAGTCTGCCATTCATCACCATAGACAAACAAAGAGTCATTACCTCCACAGAAGCCCTCGTCCTAGAGGAAATCCCTAAAAGTATGGTCGTGATTGGCGGGGGGGTGATTGGTTGTGAATTGGGTTCTGTTTATGCTCGATTGGGAACCAAAGTCACCATTGTCGAATACATGCCGTCTATTATCGCAGGAATGGATAAAGATTTAGGTAAAGAATTAGCCAAATCTCTCAAAAAAACAGGCATTAAACTAGAACTCAATACAGGAGTAACCGCAGTAGAAAATCAAGGAGATAAGGTATTGATTAAAGCCAATAACCACAAGAAAAATAAAGATATTGAAATAGAGGCGGATTATTGTTTAGTAGCTATAGGTCGTAGAGCTTATACAGATAATTTAGGCTTGGAAAATGTAGGTATTACCACAGATAAACGAGGTAGAATTGAGGTAAATGAGCATTTAGAAACGGCTGTGCCAGGTATTTATGCGATTGGAGATGTGATCAAAGGAGCGATGTTGGCGCATAAAGCAGAGGAAGAAGGGACGTTTGTAGCCGAATTAATGGCTGGACAAAAGCCACATATGAATTATTTATTGATTCCAGGTGTGGTGTATACTTGGCCAGAGGTGGCAGGTGTTGGACATACAGAACAGGCTTTACAGGAACAGGGAAGGGCTTATAAATCAGGTAAATTCCCTTTCCGAGCATTGGGAAGAGCTAGAGCAAGTATGGATATTGAGGGTTTCATTAAAGTCTTAGCAGATGCTAAAACCGATGAAATTCTAGGGGTACATATGATCGGCCCTCGTATGGCTGACCTTATCGCAGAGGCAGTTGTAGCAATGGAATATCGAGCATCTGCTGAGGATGTTACCCGTATGAGTCATGCCCATCCAACTTATGCAGAAGCGATGAGAGAGGCTTGTCTAGCAGCTACAGGAGATAGACCAATTCATTTATAAATAATACTGATCTAGTTAGTTTATCAAATCAAACTAGTAAAGAACAACTGAGGGGATAAAATAAAGCACATATACTTTATTTTATCCCCTTCTTTCGTTAATTTGCTTGACAATTGTTGCTTACTTTCTCAAATAAGTCAAATGGATACTTTCCCAATACTTACTTTATGGGTGACGGTCATGGCCTGGTGGACAGGACTTTGTTTAGTTGCCTGCTTCAATCTATGCCTCCTCTTTTTTTCCTATCAAAAATTGAAAAAGAAACTCCCTGCTATGGGCGCAGAATTAGCCAAACTCCGAAAAGGGCAGTTTGGTTTTGCTACCCTGTATACATTAGGCTGCGGTTTTAGATCCATTTTACCAAGAGGAGATATAAGAAGAATTGTATTGGTCGATTCTTGGATTTCGAGTGTGGTGATTGGTCGTTCTGTAGCGACGATTGCTGAATTGAGTTTTGTAGCACAATGGTCATTAATGTTACACGAAGCAGGGATATACACCAAAAATAAAGTCATTCAAAGACTCGCCAAATTACCCGTTCCCATCATTATTGTAGCAGAAATTTTTTCTTGGTATGCCTGTATTACTACGAACTATATTGGCACAGCCATAGAGGAATCTTTGTGGGCAGTAGCGGCAGCAATAACGGTATATGGCTGTTATCTTGCTCGTCCTTATTATGAAAAAGCACAAAGGACTTTTTTGAATGTAGGAATGCTACTAGGAATTGGTTATATTATTTACATGATTTTCGTAGACATCGCCACCTATATTACCAATTGGATGGCAGCAGAAGCAGCAGGAAAGACTTATCTAAGTATTGCCGAAGGCTTGAAGGAAGTGTGTTTTACTTGGCATTTGACTCATGTATACAGCGATTGGGAATACGAAATGATCTGGATGTCACTCTATTTCAGTGTGGCTGTTTGGATCAGTATTTATTTGATGAATGCTCCTCGATTAGATCAAGTTAAAGAAGGGTAAGATTTAGTCTACGAAGTAATTACCATTATTATATCAATTATTTATACTGAACAAATAATGACTATGAAAGCCTTTTTTCTACATATATGTCTGCTATACTGTTGTTTGTATAGCTTTGCACAAAGTCCTTACGAAATCAAGAAACAAGTAGATATTCCACTTGCAGTAGGTATTGGTATAGGCTTACCATTGAGTTATTTATTAGAGCATCAAAAGCCTAGATTAACAGAACAGGATATTCAACAACTTAACCCTCAAAACGTCCTGAATTTTGACCGTTTTGCTACTAGAAATTGGAGTCTGAAAGCCCAGCATCATAGTGATATTTTAATGTATGGAGCTATTGGCTTACCCATTCTTTTTTTATTGGATCAATCTGCAAGGCAGGATTTTGGTACAATGGCATTGATTGGTTCGCAAACCTATTTATTCAATGCTGCATTGACCAATCTGACCAAGCAAACATTTCGTAGAAAACGTCCTTTTCTCTACAATCCAGAGGTACCAATGGCGTATAAATTGAAAAATAAAGATGTTACCTCCTCTTTTTTTTCAGGACATACTTCTATTGCCTCTACTTCTACCTTTATGATGGCTAAAATGTATCATGATTTACACCCGAATAGCAAGGCTAGACCTTATATATGGGGAACAGCAGCGGTGATTCCTGCGGTGATGGGCTATTTGAGGGTCAAAGGAGGGAAACATTATGCTTCGGATGTGGTGGTTGGTTATTTGGTGGGTATGGCTGTAGGTATATTGGTACCGCATTTTCATTTGCGACAATAGTAAGGAGGTAAGGGGTTTACTAGTGCCTATGCTGTTTTTCCGTAATAAACCGTATTGTAGTTTTCTGCTGGAATTGGTAAGGTAAAATAAAAGATACTACCTTTATCTGGATTCGATTTCAACCAAATTTGTCCACCATGTTTTTCGATAATTTTTTGACAAATGGCTAGTCCCATTCCATTCCCTCCTTTATAATCTTCGGATTGATGCAAACGATTGAAAATACGGAAAATCTGATCTTCAAATTCTGGTTCGACACCAATTCCATTATCTTTAACCGAAAATCGCCAGAAAATATCTGTTTTTTCTGCACTAATGTGAATCTGTGGTGTGGATTCTCCTTTATATTGAATGGCATTACCAATCAAATTCTTCATCAATTGCAATAATTCCATCTGATTCCCTCTAACCATTGGCAAGGCATCGAAGGTAATTTTAGCTTGGCTGTCCTCTAACTGGAATTTTAACTTATCCAAACTGATTTTGATAATATCCTCCATATTTACCATAGAGAAGGACTTAACCTTTAAGCTAATATTAGAATAGTAAGCCAAATCTCTAAGCAGAGCTTGCATTTTTTGTACCCCATCTACTACAAAAGAAATGAAATCATCCGCTTCCTTATCCAATTGTCCCTTATAACGCTGATTCAATAATTGAACAAAACTGCCAATCATCCGAAGCGGTTCTTGTAAACTATGAGAAGCAATATAGGCGAATTGTTCTAATTCTTCATTCTTTCTTTCCAATTGAAGGGAATAATCTGCTATTTGCTTGTCTTCTTGTCTTCGGATACTTACATTTCTAATAAATAGACAAGTATAATTATTATTATAAATACCCATGTGCTTTACCTTCACTTCTACAGGCAATAAATTAGTTTCTTTGGTAATCATATTGGTTTCAAACACGCAATCTCCATATTGATCTGCCAGCGATACAATTTCACTCCAATTCGTCAATTCTTCTGATAAATTAGCCGTTTTAACCTTCATCAATTCATCATACTGATAAGACAACATTTTCAAGGCTGTTTCATTGGCATAAGTTACCAAACCCTTTTGATTAACCCACAAAATACCTTCTGTAGCATGGTCTATAGTTAGTTTATAGCAATTTTCTTGTATATCGTTAATTAATCTATTTTCTGCTGGATTAAGCATCAATGCAGCATACTTTTTACCCCCAACATTTACAATACGAGAGCTTGCACAGGCTTTAAAATAACTATCATTCTTTTTAGAAATAAAAACTTCATAACCCTCTCTTTCTGCTTCAAGATTAATATAACTAGAATCCTCTTGATTCATAATATCTCCTGAAATAACCATATCGTCGATACATTTCCCAATCAGTTCCTCTTGCTTGTGTCCAAACAATTTAGCAGAAGCACCATTTGCTGCTGCTATATGGCGTTGAGTATCCACTATAATCATAGGATCATCAGTAAATTCTAAAAGTGTTTCAAAAGATGCGGTGGTTTCAGCTCTATTTTTTTGTAACATAAATAGGCATAGTAATCGACAGACCACTGCGCCAGCGATGAATGATAATATAAGGTGCAACATAAATTACATATTTTTGATGAGCAAAATGAAGCTATTTTTAAAGCATATAAATTATAGGTGAACAAGACATTAATGCTTCAATTTGATTTTAATAACTTAGATAATGCTCAGAATACTTTATTAATAATTCGAAATCAGTAGACTAAATTTCTGATTAGGCAACAACAAAAGTGATTGAAAAATAATTTAATAGATTAGTTAAAAAACGCTAATTAATGGGAACAGGATATAAAAAAGTAGGGAATGTAAACTTTGCAATGGTTATAAAAAGATATATCTGAGTTAAAATAATTGTATATAGATTTTTTTTAAAATTTTATAGCTTGAAAATCTATTATCTGTGTATTTGTGTGACACATTTTATTATACTGTAAAAAAAGATAATTGGTTACTTTTTTAGTAAAATGATTTATTAGCTTGAATAATAATGAAGCATAGTAGTAATAGTAATGGTGAAAAAATAAAAGGTATATTTTTTCACCATTACGAGATATGAACAATGTTAAGTAACGAGTGAAAAATAAGTTCCCTAATCAAAATGAGGAAATTATTTTTTGACTGTTACTAATCTATAACCTTAAAAGTAGTACGACGATTCTCCTGATGTTCCTCCTCAGAGCAAGTCACCCCATCCTTACAGCGATTGACCAATTGCTTTTCACCATAACCAATTGCCATCAAGCGACTACTGCTAATCCCTTTAGAGGCTAAATAATCCACAACAGATTGCGCCCGTTCTTGTGATAATTTTTGATTATAAGAAGCACTACCCCTCGAATCCGTATGCGAACCCAATTCAATGCGAATCGTAGGATTTTCAAATAACAAAGTAGCCAATTCATCTAAGTTAGGTTTGGCATCTTCTCGAATATTGGATTTATCCAAATCGTAGTAAATATTATTGAGCGTAATTTCTTTTTGTTTTACAATACGATCCAAACGAATCTCCTGATAAATCTCTATCGTTAATTGACCAGGAACTTTGCGATTCTTAGTACTCACCGTAGCTGAATTGGTAAAAAAGCCATTTTTAGTAGCAGTCAATTTATAATCACTATCTTTTTCAACTTCAGTAGAAAAATTACCTTGGCTATCCGTAATGATCCGCTTCACCAATGTACTATTCGCACTCGTTCCCAAGACCTCTACTGCTGCCTCACCAATAGGATTGGTACCTGTAATATTACTATTCGGATCACCAGCAATACTGCGAATATTCTCTAACACCTTACCTTTCAAGACATAAACAGGCTCTGGATCAGGGACAATAATCCTTGCTGGTGGTGGATCAGGAGCCTGTTTAATAACGACTGGTGGCGGTGGTGGAGGTGTAACAGGTTTAGGCGGTGGAGGTGGTTTTACTGGTGGAGGTTTAGGAGCTTCCACAACTTTAGGTTTCGTAGGTTCCTCTTCTAATACTAGTTTAGGTGCTTTAGTAGGTTGAATGCTCACATCAGGAATAAACTCTGGTTCTGGAAATAAAGGAGCTTCTAACTTTGGAAGCATGGCAATAATATCAATACGAGGTTCCAAAGGAATTTTTTCTACCAATAAATAAATATCATCATTTCCCATCCCTCCTTTTCGGGAAGAACTAAAATAAGCAATGCTTTGAATGGTGTCTATATATTCTGGTTTGACAAAAGGTAAAAAAGAAATCCCAAAATCATCTGCCGAAGAATTAATCGGAGCAGCTAAGTTTTGTGGCTCTACCCATTTTCCTTTTTTCATCGTTGCATAAAAAATATCCAATCCTCCCATACCAATATGCCCATCCGACGCAAAAAATAATTGTCCTTCTGGATTGATATAAGGAAAGCCTTCATAACCCTCCGTATTCACCCCAGCACCCAAATTCTCTGGCTCTCCCCAATAACCATCCTCATCCTTTATAACTCGATACAAGTCCTTATCACCAAAACCCTCCTCTGGTACATCCGCAGAAAAATATAGCGTATTGCCATCATCTGCTATAAAAGGATGTCCCACATTAATTTCCTCAGATTCAAATAAAACAACTCGCTCTGGTTCTAACCACTGACCATTAGCATTCTTTGTTGTGACATAAAGTTTACAGTAGTCATCTGCATCCTTGCTTTTACTACCACAAGCGGTAAAATACATTTCTGTATATTCCCGATTGAAAGCCACTACCCCTTCATTATAGGCAGTATTGATAGAGTCAGCAAATTGTACGGGATTAACAAAAGAAAAGTCATCTTGACGACTTGCAATAAAGATGTCGGAATGCTTTTCACCTGTCCAACCATAAATATCTGAGCCTTTGGCACTTTCTCTGGAAGAAGTAAAAACGAGTTGGTCATTGAGGTAAACTACAGGAGCAAAATCTGCCGCTTTGGAGTTAAGAGATGTTGCGGGACTTACCTCAAAATTAGTCGTATCTGCTAACCATCTAATCGCCTGTTTACAAGCCTGCATTTCCCTAGTAGCTCTAGATCGGTCACTAGGATTTTCTAAAGAATATTCCTTAAATACCCGCATGGCTTTTTCATACTTTCCATTGCTTTTAAGCATCAAACCATAGTAATAACTCACCAAAGGTTCATCACTATAATCAGCCGCCTTTTGATACCAAGTTTCTGCTTTTTCTGTTTGGTTAGATCGCCTATAACTATCAGCTATTTTGTATGCAATGTCTGATTGAATACTTAAATCTTTCTCTGCTGCATAGTCTTCTTTCAACAATTCCGCAGCTTGTGCATATTGTTTATTATCATAAGCAGATGTTCCTGTTACGGGCAGTTCAAATAAGGCTCGACAACTGCTTAGGAGAATAATAAGGCTCAATATAGTTAGGAAAAGCTTATTTTTTGTCATTGTAAACGATTAGACGTTTGAGATACAAAGGAAAATTTGTAAGATAAAAAATACTAACGCTAAATAATAACTGTTCGTTTATAATAAATATTTTAACGTGGTTGATTTTGAGAAAATATTCTTGTTTTTTGAAAAGCTAAATAAAAAGGATTATATTTGTTATAATTATATTTAGATAATATTTTAATATATTGGATAAATATTATTGTATTCCATACTCAGAATGATTTATACTCATAGTATTATAACCAAATTAAGACCATACTCAGAATGATTTATACTCATAGTATTATAACCAAATTAAGACCATACTCAAGATAATATTTAT
>JAHDFT010000035.1:0-4720 GCA_020628015.1 Bacteroidota bacterium | reverse complement strand
ACTCATAGTATTATAACCAAATTAAGACCATACTCAAGATAATATTTATACTCATTGTATTATTACCAATTAAGAGCATATCCAAGATAGTTTTATACTCATTGTATTATTACCAATTAAGAGCATATCCAAGATAGTTTTATACTCATGTATCACAATGGCTTAATGTTAATGTGTTTTATTCCAATTCTATATTCGTATAATACATCCAAAACAAAATAATAAATCATTACCAATTACAGGTTTTTAAATACCATTGTAATGAATACAAAACAATTAAAGAAGTCAAAATCAACGACTCCTATACAGCAAAAGTCTGCCTTTTTCTCTCCTAGTGGAGAAGGAAATTTTTTTAGTTCTTCACCTGTACAACGAAAGTCCGTTGTGCAGAACAAGAAAGAACCACTACAACGTAAAGAAGAAGGAGTGGAACAGGAAAGCTCTGTTCAGATGAAGGGGAAAATGTATGCAGGTAGTGCTGGTAGTACTGAAAATAATGATAGTAATGTTGTACAAGGGAAAATGAGTAGTGGTCCTTTGATTCCTAAACAGTTTAAAAAAGATACATCTGAGGCTGGTGGTAAACCCAAAATGGGAAGTTCTGGAATGCCTGAAAATGTACAGACGGGAATGGAGAAACTATTCCAAACCTCTTTTGCTGGAATTAAAATTCACCAAGACTCTGCCAAAGCATCCCGAATGGGTGCCTTAGCTTATACACAAGGAAAAGATGTCCATTTCGCACCTGGGCAATATAATCCTGGTACCAAAGATGGAAGAACTTTGATCGGACATGAATTGAGGCACGTCCAACAGCAATCGGCTGGTCAGGTGAAACCAACAACTGAGATTGGTGGAATGCCAGTTAATGATGACAAACACTTAGAAGCAGACGCAGACAGGTGGGGAGCTATGGCTGGACAAATGAAAATGGATGGGGCTAAAAGTGCATTAAGTAAATTTAAGCCACAGTCTATGCCTTTTAATACAGGAGCAGGTTTGGCACAAGCTAAAATGAAATCTTTAGGAAACGCTAGTAGCAACACCATTCAGGCGAAAATGGCTGGTGGCGGAGGCGGAAAAGGAATAAACGTAGATGCTTCTCAACAATATCTAAATCAATTAACCAGCAATCAACCTTCTGAATTTGTTAAGGAAATGAGTACGGCTGGTGCAAAGATGTCTAATATTTTATCTGGTGAAAAGCAAAGTGTAAAACAATCTTTACCAGAAATAGAACAACCAACAGGTATTGAAGCCAAAAAAGGCGGTGGAAAGAAAGGCGGTGGTCCAGTAGCTGGTAGAGGAAGAAGACCTGGTGGAAAAGGCGGCGGTGCGGCTCCTCGTGGAAGAGGTAGAAGTCGTGGCGGCGGATCAGGAGGCGGTTTTATGGGCAGGCTTCGTGGTGGTGGTAAAGGTGCCTTAGGTGGTGGACCTAGTGGTAATAAAACGGCTAGAGTAGGTGATCAAACGGTGAATATTGGTGCAGGAACACCTCCAAAAGTAGACCTTAGTGGGCAAGCTGATCCTAGCCAAATGGAACAACAAAAGACGACGAATATAAGCCATGTAGAGCGAGATGTTGTTTCCTTCAACCAGCAAGCAGAACAAGATCATGGAGAAAAGGATGTTTACCCAGACGTAGGGGAATTGAAATTGATGAAGCCTGAAGTAGGAGCTGGTGGTCTAGCTGGAATTGTAAGTGGTGGCGTTGGACCATTACCACCAGTTGAACCAGATATATTAGGTGGTTTTAATGCAGAGGCACAAGCTTATATGAGTGAAAAGGTGATGGGCGAGATGGCTAAGAATGATGCCACAGTAGCAGAAATGAATGCATCAGCAGAGGCAGAATGGACGAATTATGAAGAGCAATTGAAATCTGAGACGGAAAGTGTTGCTCAACAACAAAGAGCCGCTAAACAGCAAGTAGAGCAACAAGTCAGCCAGCACAAACAGGCTTGGAAACAGGAGAATGAGCAAATGAAGCAACAGTTCGCCAATCAAGCCAATCAGCAGCAAGCTCAAATGAAAGGACAGATTGATGCAAAGGTACAGTCAGCGAATCAACAAGCAACCTCTGAATTGAGAAATGCAGAAGCACAAGCGCAAAGTGAAGCCAATAGAGCGCAAGCAGAAGCTAAAGCAAAAGAACAAGAAGCAGAACGCAAAAAAGCAGAAGCGCAGAAAGAAAGTGGTGGCGGTTTCTTTGGTAAAGTAAAGAACAAAGTTAAAGGAGCAGTTAACAAAGTCAAGAACGCTGTTAAAGGTGCCTTAAATTGGTTAAAGAGTCAGTTTACTAAGATTGTCAATAAACTAAAGAATCTAGTTAAAACGATTATTGAAAAAGCCAAGCAATTGGCCTCCCAATTAATTGAAAAAGCTCGTGCTTTCATTGTTGGATTGATTCAAAAATTTGGAAATTACCTCAAGCAATTAGCAGATAAATATCTTGCCAAATTCCCAGCACTTCGAGACAAATTCAAATCATTAATTGACAAGGCGGTTCAAGTTGCTACAGACAAAGTAAACCAATTAGCCAAGCAATTAGAGCAGTTTGTCCATAAATTACTAGATCGCTTAGGCTCCAAATTAATGGCTTTAATAGACAGATACGCTTCTTATATCTCTGGTATTTTCGCTGTATTAGATGCCTTAGCCAAGAAATTATTTGAAGTCTTAGATGGATTATCCAATCTAGCCAAGGCAGCTAAGAATTCACCAGGTCAATTCGTCGGACAAATATCCGAAGAGGTGCTAGGTACAGATGTTACCCAGCCATTACCAAACGAAAGACCATTACCAGAAACAGCAACACCAGAGCAAATTTCAAAAGCAGCTGCACTAAGTGGATTACCGCCAGAAGATGTTGCCTTCTTACAAAAAGACTCCTATGCAGATGGCGATTTCCAAGTAGACCAAATCATGGATACTGGACAATTACCGCCAGGCTTAATGGATATGATTGCCAAATTAGGCGAAGGAGAGCATGAATTCCCAGGAAATGACAGTCCTGAAAACTCCCTAGAAGCACTTAAAGCAGAAATGCTAGGTATGGATCCTGCTGCTGCACAAGGCGCATTAGAAAGTCAAGGAGGTGCCGAAGGTGGAGCTGCACCAGCACAACAAACCGCAGGACCAGAAGCTACTGCTGGCGGAGGAGATGGTTTAGTCGGACCATTTAAATCCCCAGCCGAAAGAGCTGCCTATCTTGTCAAAGAAATGGGTAAAAAAGCTGCGGAATGGGTCAACCAACACAAAGGAGCGATCATCGCTGGTATCGTTGGTGGTTTAGCAGGCTTCTTAGTCTTGAATATCCTTAGTGGTGGAGCTGTGATGGCGGCATTACCACTCATCATGCAAATATTTTCTAGTGTCATGCTGGCTAAGGATATAGCTACTATCACTGGTTTTGTAGGCAACTACTTGACAAGTTCTTGGCCAGGTGATATTATGGGGGGTGCGAAGAACTTAGCACGTGCCTTTGCTATCGCTGCTGTTGAGGTAGCTACAACTTTACTTTTCGGACCAGGTGAAGCATTAGGAAATGCCAAGAAGGTAGCGAAAACAGCTTCTGAAGGTGGTGCAAAAGGTGTCATGAAGATGGGTGTGAACGCTGCTTCGGATGGTGTGAAAGGAACGGCAAAAGCTGCTAAGGATCTTGCCAAAGTTGGTAAAGAAGGCGCACAAACAACCTTGAAGAATGGAAAAGCCATTATGAAGGGCTTGAAGAATGGAGAGATTAATGCAAAGAGCATGAAGGAATTAGGTCAGGCGATGGGTAAACAAATGCGCTTCAAGAAATTCAAGGTGACGATTAAGGGCTTGAAGTTCAAGTTAATGGGCAAGATCAATCCTTGGGTAGAATTGGCTAGTGGCGACTTGAAAGAAGTTGATGAAGGTGCTTTGAAGACAGCGAAGGGAGGTAAGGCAGCCATTGGTGATGCGGTCAAGTATACAGATGAGGCTGGAAATGTAATAGATGCTAAAGTCATTGACATTACCAAACTAGGTTCAGGTGGTGAATTAGTCCAAGCCCTTCCAGGTACGCTCAAAAAGTCTCATGACGAATTGATAGATTCAGGCTTGAAGGTCATGGAAGAAGGCAATGTCATTAAGTACTTTGATGAAAGTGGACGCTTATTGGCAGAAGTCTCTGATGGCACCATGAAGTTCAAATACAAAGGCTTTGGTGGAGATGTGGTTATGGATCCAGATCGACCAACGACTGTATTGGGTAAATTCGTACAGGATTGGCAAAACCCATCTCGCAATGCAGGAACGATTCACTTCCTTGGCTCTGCAGAACCTAAGATCGAAGGATTTCCTGATGGTAGTTTCACCAGAGGTGCAGGTAAAAATGCCGAAGCTGGTCGCATGAATATCCTAGACATTCCAGAACCTCAATACAATGACCTCATCAATCAAGGAATCAAAGCAGAATTGGCAAAGCATGTTGATGAACCTATTGATTTAACCACAGAAACAGTTGGGCAGGCGAAGGAGATGATTAAAAAGAAATTCCCTAATTTGACAGACGATCAGATGAAGGAAATTATGGACAAAGGTTTAGAACAAGGAAACGAAAACTTCTGGACACATTGTAACCGCCCATTCCTAGAAGATGCCTTCAAGCGTGGGGACAATATCCGTCTGATTTCTGATCCTAAGACCTTTGGTACAGGTTTCTATGGTCGAGAGTTAGCTACAATTAATGGTA
>JAHDFT010000518.1 GCA_020628015.1 Bacteroidota bacterium | reverse complement strand
AGTTATACTATTTTTGCTTTGATTCAAAATTATAATGTAAAAAATTAGATTAATACTTTATGGGAATAAAAATGAGTAATGATAGTACCCAAAGTAAATCAATCCTCCCTTCAAATACTAAACGTCTGATCCTTTTTCTTAGCAGTATACTTCAATTGAAAACCGCTTTGGGAATCCAAGGGTCGAGAAGCAATTTTTATTCGGGTGTAATCCAATCTGTAAGTTCGTAAACATCTTTTTATCGCTGCGATGCCTTTTTCTTCATGGACTACTTCACAAAAAATATTCAAGGCATACTTTTTAGGCATAGTCACCAATGCGCCCATACATCCATCACCTACCCTCCAATCTCTCCCCTCAAATTTAAAAGCATCTGTTTAGTTATTCCTGTAGTACGGATTATTAAATCATCTGTCATTCCTTCCATTATTAAGTTTCTAGCAATTTCTAATGCTTTTCCATGTTCTGCTTTAGCAATTGTAATCCTACCTGCCTCTTTCTTTTTGGCTTCCGCTCGTTCTTCTGGGCTTAGATTTTCAAAGCTGATCAATTCTACAGCTTTACGAATACCTTCATTTTTAGTGTTCAATACAGGGCGTTCTCGGTTGTGAATGGATTGATATATCAAATCTAACCAATCCCTTATCGCTTGAGGTGTATCTTTAGTAGGGTGGTTAGGATTTAAACAAACCAATTGATGACCATATAAATCTCGTACTTCCCCTTTTAAAGTTTGTGGGTTTATTTGCAATAATAAGACTTCATCTTTAATTGCTTTCCCATTTTTATCACTTATTGTATAACGGTTAGTTAATACAACAATCATGTAAACTGTTTGATCAATATTATACTCTTCAGCTCGTTTTTGTTGTTCTGCTATTAACATTAAAAAATAATGTAAAAAACGATCAAAATGGTGATCATATTCCACTCTTTGGATTTCAATTGCAATTCTTTTGTCAATAGTCTCTGCAAAAATATCTAATTCAAAATCAATATAACCAATTTTAGGTTCAAACTTTTTTTCTGTTTCTATTTTATCTATTTCTACTTCAAAGCCTAAAATATCACGTACAAAGGCTTTAAAGACTGTTTTATTTGTAAAAGCCTTTTTAAATATGACTTCATTATCTAAATTTCCAAGCATTTTATTATCTCTTAATTATTAAATAAGCTCAATACGTATTTATTTTTATTGCCTCACCAAGCTAATTGCTTCCAATATGCTTAATTTACACTTTTTATTTGATCTTAACAAGCTATACTATAAAGCATTCAAGAAAATCCGCTCACTCCATAATCTCCAAAACATTATACCTATCCCAAAGCTCCAAGACCTTAATCTCCCTATCCGAATTTCTAGTTTCGACCTCCTTAAACGCCTGCTCCAAATCCGCATTATAACTCCACTTGACCAATACATTTGTTGTTTTTAATCCATCTGCTAGGGAAATGGTAAAATCATCCCAATGAATGGGGACTAGTACTTTTGGCTTTAATGGCTCAATGAGATGTTGTTGATAGGCATCGTTATAAGCTTTATCCATCGTTTCTAGTCCTGCGATGGAGAGGAATAAAATATCTGCATCGAATGCTGGTAGACTCCCTTCTCGAAAGCCTGCACTTCCTTGAATGGCGATGTTTAAGGTGTCATATTTTACTAGAATGGTGTAGCTGTCTCCTTCTTTATAATCAAAAACAGAAGCAGGAGGTACGAGTGGTTTTTCTATGGCATTATCTAGCAATAACTTTCGTTGTTCTGGATCAGGATATTGCCAATGTCTAGATTTTACAAATTGGATTTTGAATTTTCCTATGGCATATATACTATCCCATTGAGGAAGCATCATTTGACTTTCTTCCAAACCATAGCCTCTGCCTATATTTAGTGTAGAGGTGGAACCCCATAATTGAGCGTTGGTTAAGTCAGCGACCATTGCGGCATCCATTGCGTGGTCAAAATGGGAATGGACGGGTACAATCATATCTAGGTCTTCAATTCCTGCTCTTTCTAAGCATTCTTGGATGACTTTTTTATTGGGTGCTACTTTGGTAAATAATACTTTGGAAGCACTTGGTCGAGAGAAAAAGGCATCGGTCATCCAGGCATTTTTGCCATCGTCAAACAAAATATTGGTATTGCCTAGAAATTGGATGGTGAAGGGAAGCTGGGTATCCATTTTCTTTTTTAAGGCATAATCGTTTAATGCTTTAGGATATGGACGGATATTCCATAAAATAATGAAGGTCATTAGGATCAATACAAGCAAAATTAGAATGCTTCGTAGTATTTTTTTCACATTAGCGTTTTTTTAGTGTTTGACAGATCTAATCCTCCCTTTCACATTATTAGTGATGGAACAGAAATAAATTAGGACATATTCTTTATTATTTAGTCTAATACTGCGTTACAAAAATATTACGTACATTCCATGTATGTGCTATTTTTGCGCCTTGTCTTAGACTAAATAATGGAAAGCCTATTTCGGCCTAATTTATTTCTAATCCATCACTTATCAAACAATCTTTATTTTTTCGTACTTAATTTTTTAAATTTATAAGAGGTAAATTGAGCCCTTGATTCGCCAGTTATTCTCAAACCTCTACTTCTGCAAAAATCCACCAATTCTCGTGGTAATACAATTATATCTATCCCTTTAATTCCCATTTTTATAGCATTCCTTTCCCACTTTTTTTTACTCTGGCTCCATTCTTCCCAAGACTGATCCATTCTTTCGCTATCTTCTGATAGTCTCAGAATTTCTTGATAATCTTCTTTTCTATATACTGCTACTCCAATACCTAGATATGTCATTTTTTTCAATTAAATTATTGATATTCAAAATTTTAAAACCACCTAAAAACCATTAATTCAATCTAAATACCCAGCGATTTTTTCGTTTACACGCCTCCACAAATTCTTCCTTTAACCAATCAAATTTAGAGTCTTCAATACTTTGAATAAGCTCCATGCAATTTTGAAAATTGCCTAAATTTCTATTGATTTCAGCGATTAGTATCTTTTGATTGAGCTTT
>JAHDFT010000034.1:15122-18911 GCA_020628015.1 Bacteroidota bacterium | reverse complement strand
CGACCTTTGCAGTCCTAAGCTCGACGTTTGCAGTCCTAAGCTCGACATTTGAAGTTCCAAGCTCGACGCTTGAAGTTCCAAGCTCCACACTTGGAGTTCCGAAGTACCCCCTCCCACTTCCGAACAAGACCCAGCCTAGCTTTCCGAGAATCATTAATTGAAAAATAAAATAGCTTGTTAAAAGAAAATATACCTTCATTCCCATTTTGCGGAATGTGGGAATATCTGCCATGCCTGTCTAGGTAATGTCTGGATCATCAGGGCCTATAGTACTTACTTCACAATATTAAAAGTAATCTAATACCAATACCATTCCCCATAAATTTTCTATTCCCTTTCATTTGATGTTCTATAAAATAACCATGTCGAATATAGAACGCTTTATAATGATACTCCAATCCAAAGGAGTATTGATTTTCCTGCCATTCTTCTCTAAAACCATTAGGCGCATCTGTAAAAGACTTCCACATGCCTTGCCAAGCTGATCTTTCTTTATAATCTGGTAGATCAGTCCTGCCATGCTCATTAACTTGCGAAGGAGTGGGTATTAGTAATCTGTTTAAATCAAAGCCTAGTGTAAAACCATGATTTTTTGTCCAATTGGTTAAATAAATATGGAGAAAAATAGCTATAATTTGAATTGTTGTCTGCATTATTTTTTATCAACAGCCCCAAAATCATAAGAAAGCGTCATTCTATAAGATTCTGGTAAGTCAGCCTGATTCAGACTCAAAATATAGGAGAAATCCAAGCCTATTCCGAATCCTTTTACCCCAAGCCCATTAGCCATAAACTTTCGATTGCCTTTTGTTGCATGTTGAAGATAATAACCATGTCGAACATAAAAGGCTTTGTAGTGATATTCTAAACCAAAGGAATATTGATTTTCATTCCATTCTTCTTCAAATCCATTAGGGGCATCAGTAAAAGAACCTAACATACCCTCCAAGAGTCCTTTTTCCTGATAATCCCAAACATTAGGATCACCTTCTCCTTTTAAACTGGAAGGTGTAGGCATTAATAATCTATTAATATCTGCACTCAAAGTAAGGCTATGGTCTTTAGCAAATTCCATAGTGAATGCATTACCAATACCTAGATTGGTAGGTATTGAGTAAGCCCATCTGGGAGACTCCTCTACTAAATAATGTATCTTGTTTCCTATATTTGAAACGGCAAGCCCAGAAGTCCATTTTCCTTTTATATTGCCTAATTGTATCGGTTTTTGATAAGTAAAAGAAATATCTGTTGCCATTGTTTGAGCTGGCTTTACCAATGATCCTTCACCTAAAGATCGTCTATCCCATATCTTCAAATAAATATATTTTAGGGATACCCCAACAGCAAAATGATTACCAAGCTTTCGATTATAAGAAATGAGTCCCTCAAGATCAAAAAAATTATCCTCAGCCTGACTCCCTACAAAATTAATACCTCTATGTCCAAAATACCTCAAACTAGCGGCTATTACATTGGCATCATTGATTTTAAAATAGCTTGACGCATTAAAAAGTCTGAGGTTATTTCTAAAGAAACGATATACTGGAACATAGCTTTGCTGAATACCAAATCGAGCATCCGCAAAGGCCAAATTAGAAGAATTCATATTGATGGAGGTCAATCCCGCTTCGGTGGCAATCCCGATTCCTCCCATACCCATTGACCTCGCATCAGACGGGTAATTGATAAAAAAGAGATTGGTCTTTATAAATATTGGATTGGCACAAAGCTCTCCTGTTAACTGATTTCTTCCATCTACACAATTAGGTTCAGATTGTGCCAATAATTGGAGAGATTGACTCATTAATAATAATAGTAGAAAGGTGAAAAAGAAAAGGGAAGGGAATGTTTTGGATTTCATTGTTGTGTGTTTTGGTTAAATATGATGAATAAAAGCAAAGCTATTTTTCACATAAAATAAAGATACATTTTTTACATAAACAATTCAAATGATCTCTTATTCTATTTCAACTCCTCGACAAGCCGCATACTCACCCAATAAATATCCTGATTGCTGGTATAAAACAAATATTGTCCATCATGGGTGACAAAGGGACACAATTCATGATGTTCCGTATTGATTGCAGTCCCCATATTTTTGGCAGGAGTCCACGCTCCTGCTTCATCCTTAAAACTAATGTATAAATCTCCTCTACCATAACCCGACTTTCTAGCCGAACAAAAAATAATATAACTTTCATCAGGCGCAATATACATATCCGCTTCATACCGCTTACTATTAATCGCATCCCCCAATTTGACAGGTTCCTGATACACCCCATTCACCAATTCAGCACTATAAATTTCAAAATCATGCTTTCGCTTGGGTGCATTTTCCTTATTGGAGGAAAAATACATTTTCCCTGTAGCCGTAAAAGTCATATAATATTCATTGTGATCAGAATTAATTTGATCTCCTGCATTAATGGGAGCCGACCAAGTATCATTAGCTTGTCGTTGGGCATACCAGATGTCAATATCATTAATCGTATCTGCTTCATTTCGAGGCAGGTCTGAAATAAAATACAATCGCTGTTCATCAGGACTCAAATAAGGATCATTGAAACTGTATTTTTCGTCTGCAAATATAAGGATTGGCTCCATCCATTTTCCTTTGGTGATTTTGGTATACCATATTTCCGCTCGCTTGGCGGTATCTACTGCAAAATAAAAGACATCTCCTTTTTTATTGAATACCGAACCAAATTCCGCTCGCTCTTTTTT
Source organism: Bacteroidota bacterium (assembly GCA_020628015.1). Taxonomy (GTDB): domain Bacteria; phylum Bacteroidota; class Bacteroidia; order Chitinophagales; family UBA2359; genus JAHDFT01. The sequence goes on along the minus strand of JAHDFT010000034.1, from coordinate 16,187 downwards.
GGAGATAACTTCGGGCGCAAAGACTTGTCTTTCTATACCTGGTTTATTTGGGTCTAGGTAGAGGAGGCTTTTGTATTTTGCTCCACAACTACTAATAATAAAAAGGAGTAGTGTCAATAAAATTATATGGATTGGTTTGATGGTCATAGGGAAAATGGTTTTGGTGCTTGATTACATCTTTATAGTAGGACAAAAATAATAAAAATCAGCTTGTTAAACTATGCCTCCTTTTTATGACGACTCACAATTTCTTGAAGATGTTCCATTGCTTGGTAGGTATCAAAATGCAAGAAATAGTAGTAAAATAAGGCTTTCTGTGACTTAGTTAATGATCTGCCTCCATTGATAATTGTAGAGACTGTAGACTTATCAAGACCTAAATTTCTTTCTATATCCTTATTTTTGACCTCGTACTCTCCCATTTTTTTTCTTATCCAAGTATTATTTATCTTAGATAATTCTGGCTCATATGTTAATGGAAAACAATGAACTGTTCCATCCCAAAAATCAAAAATAGTCTTAGCCCTATCTATTAGCTCTTTTTGATTGAGCAGCCTGCTTTTTCTTTTCTTGTGAACTGCCTCTATCTTTAATGTCTTGCCATTTACTTCTAATATTTTTATTTCCATACCAGATATAGCTCTAAATTTACCATATCTGGCAAGTAAGCTTCTAATTACCCCCTCTGGATACATATCCTTTATTAAGTCTATATTCTTCATACTGATTGATTTTTTTATTTTTTAAAATACAAGTCCCAAATGTAATGATTTTATTTACGTTATACAAACTTAAAAATAAAAAACATTTCTTTAAGAAAGAATTAGAAAACCATTTAAAAAGCAACAAAATCAAAGTAATGCTAAAATAAATGACTAATAAAATAATTGCCTGCACTAATTAAACAAATAAAAACACACTAAAAAAAGTTGCCATTACACAAACTAAAAATAAATTTATCAATCAAAATGGGGAAGATATTTTTTACTCGTTACTTAATGCATTTCTGGACAAGACCTGTACTTTCTCCTTACTGATGAGCGGATTCCTGTATGGGCGGATTCC
>JAHDFT010000034.1:8780-15022 GCA_020628015.1 Bacteroidota bacterium | reverse complement strand
GCGGATTCCTGTATGGGCGGATTCCATATCCGCCCCACCGCCCATCACCTCGTAATCTTCCTCAACATCCCATCAAATATAAACTCATGAAAAGGCAGCACCGTATACCAATACAAGCGTCCCAATAAACCCAAAGGTCTAAAAGTCGCTGTTTGCTTCAGTTTATCCCCAACAATTTTAAATTCTAACCAAGCCTCACCAGGTAATTTCATCTCTGCATACAAAAGCAAACGCCCCTCCTTTTCATCGGCATATAAAACCCGCCAAAAATCAACCGCATCCCCAACATTGATAGAATTGGTATTCGTGCGCCCTCTTCGCAAACCTACTCCACCGACCAATTTATCCAGAAAACCTCGCAATTGCCAGAGCCAATTACCATAATACCAGCCCGTTTCCCCACCAATCCGCCATATTTTATGGATGCAGTTTTGTCGATTAGTAAACAAGCGTTCTCGTTTATCCTTAAAACAGCCAAAAGAAGGCACCTGAATAAAGTCAGAAATATCAATGGTCAAACCGCTACTGATATAAGCATCCTTCCAGCTAGAGACAATTTCATTGTTTTCGATCTTTTTAAAAGCCTTCTGCAAAGCCTCTTTATAACTAATCGGTTGGATGCCTAAAATAGAATCAAGACGATTATCTGCACAAACGACCTCCACACGCATGCTATCTACTAAGGATTGTGCCAGATTGAAGGAAACGGAGGTGACAAAATAGAGCCAATAAGAAGACAAGCGAGGGGTCATAATCGGCACAACAAATATCTTTCGATTCAAATGCCTTACCCTTGCAAATTCTAATAACATCTCCTTATAGCTCAATACATCCGCTCCACCGATGTCAAAATTTTGATCAAATGTTTGCGGATTGAATAAGGACAATAATAAATATTGAAGCACATCAGAAACACCTACTGGCTGACACTTGGTTTGGAGCCATTTTGGGGTAATCATGACTGGAAGCTTTTCCACCAAATCTCTAATAATCTCGAAGGAGGCACTACCCGAACCGATAATAATGCCTGCTCGAAGGGCGGTAAAATGATAGTCCCCTTTAGCCAATTCCACCTCCACATTCTTTCTCGAAGCCAAATGAGTAGACAAATTATCCTCATTGACAATTCCACTCAAATAAAGGACATGTTGCACCCTCGTTTGTGCCAATGCCTCCCTAAAATTGACCGCCGATTCCTGCTCCAAGCGTCGATAATCTCCCGAACAAGCCATAGAATGCACCAAATAATAAGCCCCATCAATATCTTTAGGAATATTGTTCAAGGAAGCCCGATCCAATAGGTCTATTTGAATGACCTCAATATCCCGTTTCAGCGACTCAGGCGGATTAAACCGCTTGACATCTCGCACCCCACAAATGACCTTATAACCTTTTTCTATGAGGACGGGTAATAATCGTTTGCCTATATAGCCTGTTGCGCCAGTTAGGAGGATGCGTTTGCTCATGGTGGTTGGTTTATTTACTTGTGAGCCAATATTAGCTTGTCAAGAAATAACCTGAAAGGAGCATTTTTGTTCTTTGCTTGCCTGTTGATATAAAAATGAAGTCTTAATCCCCAGGGTGATATACCCTTTCTGCCCCTTGCTCAATCACCTTCCGATCCAGCGACATCTCCTTAAAACGGTGCTGGCTGAATAGCTCCATTTGATCGTCATAATGCGGACTATCCTCTACATCTGTTGCGCCGTAGATGTTGACCGATTGAAGTTGCACCCCGTCCTCCAAAAAACGGACGACTTGGATATAACTATCCCCACCAATCACCTTATAAATCCCCTATCATTCACAATGCGCCCAAGCCAAACCATAGGCGGCATCAGCATCTGTATTGCCATAAATATGTGGAACGCCCCATTTATCTCGAATGATTGTGACATCTTTAGGGTCAATAGGTGTTTGTGCAAGGAATAAAACAGGACACAGGAGGAGAAAACAGTAAAACGGAAAAAAATATAATCGATTCATAAGCGCAAAATAGGCAATCAACTGTAGAGGATTTTTAATTTTCAACCAACGACACAAAATATTGGATAAATGCGTGATTTATTTATATGACAGTTGAGTAGCTACATTAAACACAATTATAAAAATCACCACGAAAATGTTATTTTTGCGGCAAATTTAGGGAGGAATGGTTTTAGCAATGAATTTCCTTCATAAAAAGCTATCTCATTAGATATTAAAATATAAGCAATGGAAACATTTGATATTATCGTTGTAGGCAGTGGACCTGGTGGTTATGTAGCAGCCATACGAGCCGCTCAACTAGGTTTTAAAGTGGCGGTTGTAGAGCGAGAATCACTTGGGGGAATTTGCCTGAATTGGGGCTGTATTCCAACAAAGGCATTACTCAAAAGCGCACAGGTATTTGATTATATCCAACATGCCGAAAGTTATGGCATTCAGGTAGCAGATGCAAAAGTTGATTTTGACAATATTATCAAAAGAAGTCGAAATGTGGCCAATGGAATGAGTGGGGGGGTGAAGTTTTTGATGAAGAAAAATAAAATTACCGTTATTAATGGCCATGCTCGTCTGGTGACAGCTAATAAGATTGAGGTGGTCAATGATAAGCAAGAACGATCAGAATATCGAAGTAGCCATATCATTTTAGCAACAGGAGCTAGATCTCGTCAATTGCCTAATTTAAAACAGGATGGAGAGAAGATTATTGGTTATCGAGAGGCGATGACCCTCAAACAACAACCTAAGACAATGGTGGTTGTCGGAGCTGGTGCCATTGGAGTGGAATTTGCTTATTTTTACAATTCGATTGGTACTGCCGTTACAATCATTGAATATGCGCCTCGTATTGTGCCTGCTGAAGATCCTGATATTTCTAAAGAATTGGGACGAAATTATAAAAAAGCAGGGATTAAAGTACATACACAATCTACGGTTACTGAAGTGGATACAAGTGGCGAAAAATGTATGGTGACCTTCTTAGATCCTAAAGGAAAAACTCAACAAATTGAATGTGATGTGGTCTTGTCGGCAGTTGGTTACACGCCTAATATTGAAGATATTGGCTTGGAGGCTGTTGGGGTAAAGACTGATGGAAGAACAGTCTTGGTGGATGAATTTTACCGCACCAATGTAAAAGGGGTTTATGCGATTGGAGACATCATTAAAGGGCCTGCGCTGGCACATGTTGCCTCTGCTGAGGGCATTATTTGTGTTGAACATATTAAGGGCGATAATCCAGAGCCTTTGAATTATGACAATATTCCTGCTTGTACCTATTGTCAACCCGAAATTGCATCTGTAGGATTTACCGAAGCCAAAGCAAAAGAAGCAGGTTATGATATTAAAGTAGGTAAATTCCCATTCTCTGCATCTGGAAAAGCTAGTGCAGCAGGACATAAGCAGGGATTTGTAAAAGTTATTTTCGATGCAAAATATGGGGAGTTTCTAGGCGCACACATGATTGGAGCCAATGTAACCGAGATGATTGCAGAAGTGGTTGCAGCTCGAAAACTAGAAACTACAGGACACGAAATCATTAAATCTGTACATCCACATCCAACCATGTCCGAAGCGGTAATGGAAGCTGCTGCGGCTGCTTATGGTGAGGTGATTCATTTATAGATTTTATTTTCAATAAAGTATTGATGTGTATAAGTAGACCAGTTTAGGCTTGTATACATCAATACTTCTTCATTTTCACGTCTTTATACTTATTTTATTTTTTCCTACCTATATTAATTTGATTATTAGTCGGCCAAGCGACTCAATTCCTACTTAGTACTCAACCTTCCTCAAAATTGGCCTAAAAGTTGCAATTAAAAAAACTTTAATGATTGAGATTATATATGGAACTAAATGCCTAATTGATAAGATTTGTGTTAGATTACTTTCAGTTTTTTGTAGTCAAGCTTCAATTTAATAGAGCATTTATATATATTTCTTGAATCAAAGTTGTAAATTTGTTCTGACATAAATGTGACATTTGTGTTGAGTACTGCAAAATAAAAAATTCTCCCTACTAAAATAACCAATCATTAGGCATAATAATGTGTTTTTTTTATGCCTAACCGTTGTTTGTATTTTAAAAATTTTAGATATACCTGATTAGGTAAAATGAAATTTATAAAATGCAGATACCATCATATAACTACTAACCATCTGAACTTTATTCAGTATCTAATCTTAGTTCATCCATGAAGGAACTAACCTATTTCTATCGACTGATACTTAGCATTTGTTGTATAAGTATTTTATTAACTACTAACCTAAACACACTTTATGCAGCTAGTTCTAGCTGTATAGGGGGAATTGTTTGGGAAGATGTCAATACAAATGGCATTATTGATAATGGAGAACCTGTCTCACCAAATACTTCCATTACACTTTCTGATATATCAGGCTTACCTATAACTACTGTGCAAACAGATGCCAATGGCTATTATCAATTTTCTTGTTTAGATAATGAACAGGATTATCTTGTAGCACCATCTACTGGACAAAGTACAACTACAGGTGACAGTTTATACGTAACTGGACTTGATGCCTGTGCTTCTAGTTTTGATAATAATTTTGGACTAGTGCCTATGCTGGGTAAAATCGGCGATTTTGTCTGGTCTGATGATAATGGGGATGGTGTACAGGATATAGGAGAATTGGGTATTCCAGGAGTATTACTCACTTTAATTGATGCTGGAGGTAATACCATTTCCAATACGACTACAGATGCTAATGGTAACTATGAGTTTCCTAATCTTGTTGCTGGAACTTATGCGGTGACTATAGGTGTAAGCCCTCCTGGTACAGCACCTACTACACCGAGTACGGTTGTGGTGACTTTAGCTGCTGAGGAATGTAATTTGGATACCGATTTTGGGTTTACAGACGAAGGTAATACCTTCATCGACCTCAATATTACTAAAGTAGCTGATCAAACGGTGGCGGATTTTGGGAGTACGATTACTTATACCATCACGATTGTCAATCAAGGGCCAGGAAATGCCAATAATATTGAGGTAACAGATTATTTGGTGACCAATTCAGAGTTTACTTTACTACCTTTTACGGTAAGTGCAAGTAGTGGGGTTTTTAATACCTTAACAGGACTTTGGCAAATAACAAGCCTTGCTGCTGGACAATCAGAGACCTTAACCTATCAAGCGGAGATTTATCCTACAGGTACAGAGATCACTAATATTGTAGAGATTACAGCTCATGATGAGCCTGACACAGATAGCATACCTAATAATGGAGAACCTAATGAGGATGATCGAGATGAAGCAACAATTATTATTCCTGCCACTACACAATCTTCTCGATTAATTTCGCCATATATTGACTTTCAGATTAAGCAATCTAAGAAAACTGTTGTATTTGATGAGGCTGTTGTCATTCGACCTAATGCTTTAGAGGTCATGGCAAAGATGAGAATGACTTGTCTTTGTGAGGTAGATTTGGAATTAACTAAATCCGTTAATCCAACAAATGCACAACCAGGTGATAATATTGTTTATACCATTACATTAACCAATACTGGACCTGCAACAGCGCATAATTTAGCTATTGTAGATTCTTTGGTGAATGATTTACTATTGATTAATGATAATCCTAGTGATGGTTTATATAGCGGAGGAATTTGGACGATTGATTCTTTAATTGCAGGCAATACCATAACACTTGATATTACTGCTGAAATTAGCCCTTCATTTACAGGCTCAACCATTCCTAATTTAGCTTATGTTGATTTGGTGGATGAATGTGATATTGATTCTGATCCAGGCTACACCATCTTGGCAGATGAAGATGATGAAGACTTGGCTGATGTGACAATTGGTGGTGGCGGATGCTGTTTGACCATTACCTGTCCTAATAATATCACTAATTTGGCTTGTGGAGAAGCCGTACCTGATCCTAATATTAATGAAGTAACTGCGAATAGTGAAGGATGTCTGCCTATTACAATTGAATTTGTAGAAGATGTAATTGATGGATCAAATTGTTTGTCTTATAATCCACTTGTAATTACTAGAACATACAGAGCAATAGATAATTGTGGTGAAGCACAAACTTGTCAACAATTATTTATCTATGAGCCTGATGTTTTACAACCAACGATAGCATGTGCGAATGATGTATTTGGACTGGATTGTAATGATCCATTGCCTCCACCAGATATTAATAGTGTAGTCGTAACTGAAAACTGTGGTGGTTTTACGGTAACACATGTAGGAGATGTTTTAGACCCTAGTTTATGTGAT
>JAHDFT010000034.1:3356-8680 GCA_020628015.1 Bacteroidota bacterium | reverse complement strand
ACACTTAGTAATCCTACACAAGAGGATACTGATGCTGATGGTTTAGGAGATCTTTGTGATAACTGTCCAACTATTGTCAATACAGGTCAGGCAGATACCGATGCCGATGGTTTGGGTAATCTTTGTGATAACTGCCCGAATAATGCCAATCCTGCCCAAGATGATGCAGATGCTGATGGCTTGGGTGACTTATGTGATAATTGTCCAAACACGTCGAATCCTGATCAAACGGATTCAGATAATAATGGAGTAGGGGATGCCTGTGAGGTAATGGTCACCTGTGATGAATTAAGTCTTTCCTTAGATATTGACAGAAATGATATTTGTTCAGGTGATTTTGTGCAGATTACACCTATTATTTGTAGTGATTTAGGTTGTGATCCAGATTTAGCACCTGATGTTGATTTTTATATTTACGAGAGTACAAATGTATTACCGATCATCGGACCAATTAAAGCGGGAATTACCATCCCGATTTTCTTTCCTGATAATGGTACTTGTGATCCAATTACTTATAGTCTATATGCGGAGGCAACTTGTCTAGCCGATGGACAAATTATTGATCCTATTGATCCAGCAGATCAAACGGTTAGTTTAAATGTTTTCCCTGAGTTTAATGATGATGCGATTGTAATTAATGAGGGAACTTGTGATGCACCAAGTTCTGTATTGAGTTTTTGCAAAGAATACATCATTAATCCACAAGGGACTCCACCTATCATTCCTGCTCCTGGAGAAAGTGGCTCTGATGTTTGGGTTGTGAATTACAATACCCCTTCCATTCCAGGTTTAGATCCTTGTTTTGAAAATGTTGTTGTGACCGTTCCTTATAGCTGTGAGGAAACCTGTCCAGCAGATCCTTTTTTAACTGTATCTAATAATTATGCCTGTGAAGCAGATTTAATCACCATTGATGCAGGATTCAATATTAATGGCTCTGGTACTTTAGGTGGTAATTTTACAATTACAGAATTAAGTGGAGCCATTACCAATATTGTAGCAGGAGAACCTTTTGCCATTCCGCCAAATGATGGTTGTCAAGTAGTCCGCTATTTCTTTATTGCGGAGGTTACTTGTACTGATGGAAGCCCAATTTTAGGTGATCCTGAAGCATTGGTCGCTATTGTGGATGTATATCCAGCCTATAATCCTGATTTTATTAATATCGTTGATGGAATTTGTGGCGAAGCAGGTTATATAGAAACTTATTGTAACGAGTACATTACGACAATTGTCGATCCTGATGTCATTCCACAACCTGGTGAATCTGGTAGTGTGACTTGGCAAGTGAGCTATTTAGATCCTTATGATACCAACTGTTTTGGAAAGCCAATAATAGAGGTGCCTTATGTTTGTGATGATAATTGTCCTGCTGCTCCTGTAGTGACGGCTAGTGCTACTGAATTATGTGGAGGAGATAATATGAGTCTTACGGGAATGTTTAATGTTTCTGGAACAGGTAATCTAACAGGTTTCTTTGAAATTCGAGAAGTAACGAATACCATTATCAATATCCAAAATGGCGTTCCTTTTAGTGTACCAGAAAATAATACTTGTGACCCAATTACTTATACCTTCCAAACCATCCCATATTGTTCAGAAGGGAATGCGATTAGTGCCAATCCACAAGATTTAACCTTCTCAGTTACCGTTTATCCTAGCTTTAATGCTGATTTTGTAGAAATAACTGCTGGTGATTGTGAAATGGCAGGAGCAGCAACAACGCTTTGTGATCATTATATCCTTAATCCACCAGCCAATCCAACCATTCCAAATCCTGATGAAGCAGGATTTGACTTATGGACAGTAAGCTATGATAGTGATAGCAGTTGCTTCCCTTCTACCATTATAGAAGTGCCTTATAGCTGTGGTATTAGTTGTCCTTCTGCACCATTTATTAAGACAGATCAAGTGGCGGTTTGTAGTGGAGATGAAGTATTGATAGAGAGTGGTTTCCGCATTCCAGGTAGCCCATTAGCAGTCACCTATTTTGCTTTAGTTGATCTAAGTGGAGCTTTGACCAATATCGAAATTGACGAACCATTTACGGTTCCTGAAAATACGGGTTGTGATCCGATTACCTATGTCTTATCTGGTACCGCCACTTGTGGAGAAACTGGTGAGGTTATATTAGGTACGGCTAGTGATTTGACCCTTACGATATACGTTTATCCTGAATATAATGAAGATTTTATTCGTGTATTTAATGGTACTTGTGATAATGTGAGTGCAGTCACTACAACTTGTTCTCATTATCGTCCATTACCTTTAAATGATCCTATATTACCAATTCCAGGAGAGGCTGGTATAGATAGCTGGGAGATTAGTTATATGACCAATAGCCCTAATCATGATCCTTGTTTTGAGCCGATTACAATTGATGTACCTTATAATTGTGAGGTCAGTTGTCCTTCTGCACCTTTCTTAGAGAGTGATCAATTGGAAGTATGTAGCGGAGAACTAGTTACTTTAACGGGTGATTTTACCTTTGCAGGAAATGGTTCACTAGGTGGTTATATTAATATTACCGAGCAAAGTGGCTTGATCAATAATATCCAAAGTGGGGTACCTTTTGACTTACCACCTAATGATAGTTGTGATCCTGTTTATTATACCTTCCTAGCAGCAGCCTTTTGTGATGATGAAAGTCCAATTAGTGGTTCTTTAATAGATATGAGCGTCACGATTGCTGTTTATCCAGAATTTAATGCTTCTTTTATTAGTACTACAGATGGAAATTGTGAATCAGCAAGTGTGTTGAATACCTCTTGTAGCCATTATGAATTGACTCCACCAAGTAATCACGATGTTGCAGGCGCAGGAATGAGTGGAACAGATATTTGGACGGTTTCTTATGCTAGTGGCGATTGTTTTGGTAGTCAGTCTTTTGAAGTAGATTACTTCTGTGGGGCAACTTGTCCAGCAGATCCTTATATTACCAGTAGTTTAGAACAGGCTTGTGGTGGTGAATTGGTGACAATCAATGGATTTTTTAATGCGAATGGAGATGGTGGATTAAATACCAGTTTTGAAATTATAGAAACAACCGGAACAATTGATAATATTGTAGCAGGAAGCCCTTTTGCTTTGCCTGCCAATACAACGTGTAACCCAATTACCTATTACTTTACGGCTACTGCCTTTTGTGAAGCAGCACCTGTTGCTGGTAGTTCTACAAACCTATCAGCAACAGTAGTCGTTTTCCCTACTTTTAATCAGGATTTGATTTTGATTGAGAATGGAAATTGTGAGGAAAGTGGGCAAATCATTAGTTTATGTGATAATTATGCACTGAATCCACCGACCGAGCCAACTATTCCTGAACCAGATGAGATTGGAGCGGATATTTGGACGCTGACTTATAATGGTTCTGGACAGAATAATTTTACTTGTTTTGAAACAGTTACCGTTGAAGTGCCTTATAGTTGTGATGTAGGTTGTCCTTCAGAACCATTTTTAAGCATTAGCCAAACACAAGCTTGTAGTGAAGGGACAGTTACCTTGACAGGTGGATATGGCTTACCTGTAAATGAACCAGAAGCTTTGAGTTTTATCATTATAGAAAGTACAGGAGCCATTACTAGTATTAGAGATGGAGTGCCATTTACCTTACCAGAGAATTTATCTTGTGAACCAATTACTTATACTTTTATTGCGACAGCGACTTGTAGTAATGATATTATTGTAGCAGATAATACTGATATGGTGAGAACAGTAACCGTTTATCCTGCATTCAATGAATCCTTTATGTCCATAACAGATGGAACTTGTGGACAAGCAAGTGAGGTCATTAGTATTTGTAGCAATTATATTGTTGAGCCAGTAGGTACACCTGTTGTACCAAGCGCAGAAGATGCTGGTTTTGATACTTGGAATGTCACTTTTGTAGGAGATGATATTCCAGAATGCTTTGATGAAAATATTCAAGTACCTTATAGTTGTGATGAAATGGATTGTCCACAAAATCCACAATTAACCGCTAGTGCTGTAGAGGTTTGTAGTGGGGGATTATTGACCCTAAATCTTGATTTTGCTAGTACTATGGACATTGATGAGAATATTACTTTTGAAATTAGTGAACCAGGTGGACAAATAACGGAAATTGTTAATGGGGTGCCATTCAATATGCCGATTAATAATAGTTGTGAAGTGCAAACTTATTCTTTTATAGGAGCTGCATTCTGTGCTGGACAAGCGATTGATGGAGATATTGATGATTTACTATTAACAGTAGATGTCTATCCTCAATTCAATGAAAACTTAATCAAGATTGATAATGGAAGTTGTGGTATACCAGCAGAGGTCACTTCTTTCTGTGATAACTATACATTGATTCCACCAAGTAATCCTACTACACCAAGTTCTGGGGAGTCAGGTATGGATTTGTGGACAGTAGCTTATAATAATCCAAATTCAGATTTTGCAGCTTGCTTTTCTAGCCAAAGTGTGCAGGTTTCTTATAGTTGTGATGTGCAATGTCCAGCAAGTCCATTTATTCAAGCCAGTACATTACAAGTATGTAGCGGTGGAGCCTTGACTTTATCTGGTTTCTTTAGAGATACAGGAGCAGATTTTGCTGATGGTAGCTTTGCATTTAGAGAGGTTTCTGGGCGGATTTCGAATATTCAAAACGGAATGCCATTCAATTTACCAGCAAATGATGGTTGTAATCCTGTTAACTATACTTTTATCGCTTTTGCAACTTGTGCTAATGAAACAGTCATCAATGGATTGCCACAAGACTTATCTGTAACTGTGTCTGTATATCCAGATTTCAATGCTAGTTTATTGAGTATTGAAAATGGTAGTTGTGGTGAAGCAGGTAGTATCAGTAGTTCTTGTCCGAATTATAGCATATCTCCAGTTGATACACCAATTATACCTGCCGAAAATCAAGCAGGGGTGGATACTTGGTTGGTGAGTTATAATAGTGGAGATGTGGAGAATAACTGCTTCGTCAATGTACCTGTTGATGTCTCTTATAATTGTGGGGCGATTTGTCCAAGAGAACCTGTTTTAGGTACGGCCCAAACAGCCGTTTGTAGTGGGCAAACAGTAGTATTGACAGGTCTATTCAATCAACCAAGTTTGAGTAATAATGGCTATTTTATTATTAAAGAGCAATCGGAAACCATCAATGACATTCAAAATGGTCTTCCTTTCAATATGCCAGAAAATAACTCCTGTGATCCAATTACCTATACCTTTATAGCAGAAGCCTTTTGCAATGGTGATGAACCCATACAAGGGAATTTGCAAGATTTAGTGGTGAATATTACCGTTTATCCTGCTTATAATCCAGATATGATGATTCTGATTCCAGG
>JAHDFT010000034.1:0-3256 GCA_020628015.1 Bacteroidota bacterium | reverse complement strand
TGTAGTGGAGGGTTTATTACCATTAACGGTGGTTTTAGAAGTAATTTAGCTCAAGGATTATCTGCTAATTTTCGAATCCAAGAAACGAGTGGACTAATTGAAAATATAAGCTTAGGGGAAGCTTTCCAATTGCCAATTAATAGAGGTTGTGAGCCAGTAAATTATGTCTTTACTGCCGAACCTATTTGCTCTAATGGAGTACCAATCGAAGGGAATGCAGAGTTCTTAGTAGCTGCTGTTACCGTTTATCCAGAATACAATACTGATTTTGTGGCAATAGAGGTGGGTACTTGCTCACAAGTAGGCTATTTAGCTACTATTTGTAATAATTATACGCTTGTTGCGCCTGAATCTCGTTCTTTACCAGGACCAAATCAATCAGGTTATGATGAGTGGAGCGTGGTATACAATGATGATAATCCTGCTGCCTGTTTCCAAGAGGTATTTGTACAGGTGCCTTATAGTTGTGGCTTGACTTGTCCACAATTACCAATGTTGCGAACCAATAAAACCGTTATTTGTAGCGGAGAAGCGGTGACACTTAATGCTTTTTTTGCAGATGATAGCGAAGATTTATTAGATGGAACATTAAGTATTATGGAGACAACTTCTACTGTTACAGATATTGTCAACGGAGAACCTTTCCAATTACCAGCGAATAATGCTTGTGAACCTGTGGTCTATACCTTTATACTAGAAGCAACTTGTCAGGATCAAACGCCAATTGTAGGTAGTCCTGATGAAATAGTAGTTCGAGTAACTGTTTTCCCAGATTTCAATGACGATTTCTTGGCGATTATTCCAGGTACTTGTGAGGCATTCCCACAAATACAGTCTTTCTGCAACCGTTATGAAGTCGTACCACCAGAAAATCGTTCCTTCCCAGTCGATGGAGAAAATATACAGGAGGAATGGACGATCAATTATTTGGATAATGATATAGAAAATAGCTGCTTTGAAGCCCAAACACTAAGTGTAGCCTTCAATTGTGCCGAAGATTGTCCTGGCGCACCTACTTTGAGAGCTACTGAATCAGTAGTTTGTAGTGGAGGAGAAGCGATGTTACAAATTAGCTTTGACCGAGATACCACAGGCTTAAACCCTGTGACAATAAATATTACAGAATCGAGCAATCAATTGAATGATTTGAAAGTCAATGAGGCTTTCCGTTTGCCAATAAATAATTCTTGTGAACCTGTTCAATACACCTTTATAGCAACTGCCACTTGTAACGGCAGCATCCTAGCAGGAACAGGGAATCAATTGACCGCAACCATAACCGTTTATCCTGCTTTTAATGAGAACTTAGTATTAGTACAAAATGGTGCTTGTGGCGTAGCTCCAGACTTGATTTCCTTATGTCCAAATTATAATTTGATCCCACCAACTAATCCAACCATTCCAGAAGCAGGGATGATTGGAGCAGATGCTTGGACGATTAATTATATGGGAACAGATGATGCCCTTTGCTTTTCAGATCGAGTTGTAGAGGTACCTTATCGTTGTGATGAGGGGTGTCCAGCTTTCCCTATTTTGGATATTAATAAAACGGATGTTTGTAATGGGGATACGATTCGATTTAGTGCCAGCTTCCAATTCGGACAGGTAGATGAAACGATCAGTTTTAGCCTAGAAGAAACCAATGGTTTATTGAGTGATTTGAGCTTAGAGGAGGCAATCGTATTACCTGATAATAATGCTTGTGAACCCAAAGTTTACTCCTTCTTATTAAAGGCTTTCTGTGATGGAGAAGAAATCTTGCCACAAAATGCTTTGGATTTATTGAAAACAGTTACGGTTTATCCTGCTTTTAATGAAGACTTATTAGTTATTGAGAGTGGAGATTGTAATCAAGCAGGACAGGTAATTAGCCAATGTGGGCGTTATGACTTGACCCCTCCCGAAAATCCAACCATTCCAACTAATGGACTGATTGGGGTAGATAAGTGGATCGTGACTTATACAGGAGAAAGAGATCAGGTGTTTAGTTGTTTTGAACCACAAACAGTTGATGTATTCTTTAGTTGTGGGGTTAGTTGTCCAAATAATCCAACGATTACGGCCCAAAGTACGAGTACTTGTAGTGGTGGAATGGGCTTGATTGAAACCGATTTTGCTAGTAATGCAAGTGATTTGACACTCAATTTTCGAATTACAGAATTAAGTGGAACAATAGAAGGTATTGTAGCAGGAGAAGCATTTGAGTTGCCAGCAAATCTAGGCTGTGAGCCGATTCAGTATTTCTTTACCGCCACAGCGATTTGTGAAAATGGCGAGGTGATTCCAGGCAGAACAGGAGAGGCTTTGTCTACTTCAATTACCGTCTATCCAGAACCAACTTTCTATCAAATGGAAAGCTGTAGTTTCTTCTTAGTAACCGATTGTAGTCCAGAAGATTTTAGTTATCAGATTGCTTATGATGATTTTTCTGGGGACTTCTCTACAGAACCCATTTTATTCCCATTCGATAATGACAGTATTCTTTGGAAAATCAGTATGGACTTTGATAATGATGGTATGGAAGATTGTAGCATCACAGGTGATGAACCTTTATACAGCACAGATTGCCCTAATGTAGATAATGGTTGCCCTTACCCAACAATTACAGCCAAAACAGGTACTTTAGATTCTAATAACCCTATGAGTGCCGCTTCTAATAATGGCCCAGTTGCCTTGATTTGTCGATTGCCAGCAGTACTTGGTTCCAATCGTTTGATTATGGAGCAAGTAGAGAGCGGTGAACTGACTATTTCCTATCAATGGGGCTATTACAAAGACGGAGTTTTCACCATTCCTCCAGATGGAAATACTCAAATGCCTTTCTATGTTGTTAATCCTGCCGATAGTGTCCAGCATTTGAGTAGTTATGGAGTCATTGTGACAACAGATAATTGTACAAATAATAGCATTATAACTTACAGAGGAAAGGTAGAAGAAGAACAAGAAATAGGAATAGCGACAGCCTTAGTACGATTATACCCAAATCCAAATAATGGACAATTTTTCCTACAAATGATTCACCCTAATTTGTCTGGTGATATAGAATTGAATCTATATAATAGCATTGGACAATTGATTCAGCAAAAGAAGGTCGTTAAATCAGATGAAACCTTACTTGTTCCTATCAATATACAACAACCATCAACAGGTCTATATTTACTACAAATCAAAGTAAATGGAGCAGAATGGCGATGGGAAAAAGTAGTGATAGGGGATAAATAAAATAGTGAAAGTATTTACTGCACACCCAATTAGG
>JAHDFT010000033.1:4905-19048 GCA_020628015.1 Bacteroidota bacterium | reverse complement strand
TTCCCATAAGGAGGAATCCCACATTCCTCCTCCGACATCCCATTCTATAAGAAAATTCCATAGTATCCCTAATTCAACTGATGCGTATATTTGATCGTATAATTTCTCGGAGACTCAATAATCGCAGGTCTTAAAGCATATTCCCGATTAAATACATTTTTACAAAGAAAACTCAATTTACCCGTTTTAAACAATTGATAGGAAAGGCGCAAATCTAGGGTAGCATCTCCTGTATTATGTACTTCTCTAAAATCCTGTGCCCCAGGAATTAAAGCATTGAAAATATTATCTATAGCCTCCATATAACTACGGTAATTAATGGCACCACCAATAGACAATTTTTTATATTGACTTTCTATATCCCCTTTTGCCGTATGCTTATAACGATATTTCAACACATTATAATCAACAGAGGAAGCATAGGCAATATCATCATCAAAATTACTATAGATGGGGTCGATATAAGTATAACCAGCTAATAATGTAGTGGGTAGACCAAATAGTTTACCTTGTCCAGCGAGGGTGATTTCTCCACCTAAAATCCTTGTATCGCCTACATTTTGGGAACGGAAACCAATATTTCCATTGCCAAAGTTACCAAAATTGAACTCCATCATATTGAAATAGCGATTCAAGAAGCCAGAGACATCCACAAAACCTTGCCACTCCCCTATTTGTAAACCTTGCTTGATTCCAATTTCTGCGGTATAGCCTGTTTCTGATTCCAAGCCTGGATTTGGTAAAATACGCAATAAATCTCCCAGATTGGTTTGAACAAATTTTTCTGCGACAGACGGATAACGATAGCCCTGCCCCCAAGAAAGCCGAAGGAAAGTATAATCTGTCAATTCATAATTTAAGCCAAAACGAAAGACAGGTTTTGCCTCTCGGATGGTCATCGTATCCTGCCCAATTAGTTGATTGTCTTCATCAAAAATATTTTCTACTCCTTCTGTATAGTTCATTTCATAACGTCCACCAAAAGACATATTCAATTTGCCAAAAAACTTCTTATCCAATTGTAAATAAGTCGCAACATTGGAGGCAAAATGTTGATTATTACCATATAACTCTGCATTGATGACGGAATAAGCTCCTACCAATCCTGCCGTAACCGTAAAATCATTATCTGGAAATTGTTTTTGAAATTGATATTCCCCATAATAATTATTGGATTGATTACTCTGATTGGTTTGATTATCGGATTGATTATAATAAAAACGGCCTAATAATTTATGACGAATATTAGACGCTTCATTATAATATTCTACAAAAGGATCAACCGTTAAGCGGTAAGTACTATTTTCAGGGGTTTCGACTGTTTCCCAAGCACGGTAAGCTCCATCTGTTGCACCATCCCATATAAAAAATAGCGTGCTGGCTCCTCGTTGCCCATTGACATTCACTCCAAAATTCAAACCTGGTACTTTCTGTGAACGATAACGCAAGCTCGTATTGATACGTCCTCGTCGATTGTAATTGTCTTGTATCCATGATTTTTTATCATACAAATTCGCTCCAATGACAAAATCCAAATTCCCAAAACGCTGCCGATGAGCAAGAGCTAAACCAGCCTCATAAGGTGGGGTTTCTCCTGCCCACCATGCTTTATAAGCCGTATCCACCACCACATCATTTTGCTCAATATACACCACATTATCTCTAGGTTTATCCACCACATTTCCAAAAAGAGTCACCTTTGTAAAGGGTTCATTGGTGGCATAAGCCGTTCTAAAATTGATAATCCCATTAAGGGCAGACGAGCCATAAAGCGCAGAGGCTGCTCCTTTGAGGACTTCCACTTGGGCAAGGTTTTCGACAGGAAGAAAATCCCATTGAGGAAAGGCAGAATCGGTGAGAAGAGCGGGTAAACCATCTACGAGCAAAGCCACTCGGCTACCAGCTCCATAAGAATAACCACTTCCGCCTCGTATATTCGCCTGTCCATCAATCACATTGACTCCTGGCACCTTCTCTACCGCCTGATCTATACTCACTAGGTTGGCATTATCAATCATATCAGGTTGTAAGACTTCTATCGAGGTGACTTGCTCAGATACAGATTGTTCAAATCTTCCCCCAACAATCACCAATTCATTCAACATGGTATTGCTGGGCTTTAAATTGACCTCTACAGTTATATCACCATTTGCAACCACTTCTTTAGTAATGGTTTGCGCTTCGTAACCTGTCATACTAATGGTCAAACTTACCTTCCCGACAGGTACTACAAGGGAAAACTTACCCTCCATATCAGAGCTTGTTCCTATAGTTGTTCCGTCAAGGATAATGTGTGCGCTAGGAATAGTCATTCCCTCATTGTCCTTAACCACTCCATTGATCCTTGCCTTAGTTGTAGCTGTATTGCTGTCTTGTGCTAGGCTAATCATTGGGGAAATGAGGATGGATAATAGTAATATGATTATGATGTACTGATTCATTGTTTTAGATTTTGATACATGTAATAAATAGGGCTATTATGGAAATGTGGGTGAATTAAATAGGATGCTATATTATTGATTATACGAACATTGATAGTAGAGACGCATTGCAATGCGTCTCTACTGCTGATAATTTGTCTCTGTTATTATAGATTAAGATGACATAATGCGATAGTCTAGTATCGTACTATGATACAGGCTTCTTATGGAACAACAAATATTAATTTAGAAGGTAGTTATCTATTCTTATATTATTAGATCAAAACTCATAGACGTATTTAAACTGAAAGTTTCGAGGAGCTTCGATTAGAGCAGGGCGAAGTGTATATTCTTTATTCAATAGGTTATTTACATGCGCTGAAAAGCGAGTATTAGGAGAGAAATGATAGGTTAGACGAGCATTGACCACCCAATTGCCATGATTGTGATCAGCTCTATAATCCATTAAATCTGGAATCAATAAATTAAAAATAGGATCAATTCCTTCTATAAAGCTATTATAATTTGCAGATATTCCCAAACTCATGGACTTATATTTACTTTCTATATCCCCTTTAAAGGTATGTTTAAAGCGATACTTCAATAAATCACTCTGTCCAGGCTCTAAATTCGGTCCAGCAGCAGGCACTTGAAGCGGTAATGTCTCCACATCCGTTCGATAACGAGCATTCAAATAAGTATAACCCACCATCACCCGCATAGGCACATAGCCTATTTTTCCATCACCTGCTAAACTCAATTCTGCCCCTGTTACTACGGCATCTCCTACATTCATAGATCGAAAACCAAAGCCTTGGTATTCGGGAATATGACTCAAGCCTACTAATTCTTTATCATAATTGCCGAAGGTAAACTCAATCATATTATTGTATTGATTGGCAAAAATGGACGCATCCACATAACCCTGCCAATCAAAAAGCCGAATATTTTGCTGAATACCTAAAGCCGCATTCCAACCCGTCTCTGCCTGTAATTCTTTATTAGGAACCAAAAATATTTCACTATTGGTATTGAAAACAGCGACAGAAGTAGCAATGTATTTTTCTGCAATACTAGGGAAGCGATAACCCTCTGAAAAAGATGCCCGAAGACGGGTAGATTTAGTCAATTCATAATTGGCTCCTAGCTTGAAAGTAGGTAATTGGGTATCGACTAAATCTTGTAATTTATTCCGTTCCATTCGGGCACCAAAGGTAAGGTTCAAACGATCTCTAAAAAGAGCTTTATTAACTTGTAAAAAGAGCGCAACATTCGAGGAAAGGTAATTATTCGTGTTGTCATCTGGTTGAGTTAGATATAATTCAGAGTCGCTCACATTATTTAAGGTCGCATTAACCCCACCAATAATGGTCATATTAGTGGCTGCGAGTTCTTTTTGGACTTGATATTCGCCATAATACATATCTGCAAAGCTACTTTTTGCACTACGATTGGCTTGATCTGCTTTATTTAAGACATCATTTTTATAATAACGAGCTTGTACTTTATGTAAAATCCCTTGCTCTTCATTTTCATAAGTCAAATACGGATCAACGACTAGTTTATTGCCATTGGTGGTAATAATATCTGCATCTTCCCAATGCCTATATAATTGGTGATCCTTTCCTGCCCATGCTAAAAAATGACGAGATTGATTCTTTTGGAAATAAGTATTTAATCCGATTTCTGTACGGTCATTAATGGTGTAGGACAACTGCGTACTCAAACGTCCTCTACGTTCAAATTCATTTTTACGCCAGCTTTGGTCAGCTTCTAAATGACCCGCAGCCACCAAACTCAAACGACCAATTTTACGACTATGTACTAGTGATCCACCATTAATCGTAGGCGGAAGCGTTGCCTCTTCTTGCCACCATGCCTTTTTAGTCGTCCCAATCACCTGACCAAATTCATCCTCTATATTCACCATATTATTACTAGGAGCCTGGTAAACGCCTGTATGAAATTCCACC
Source organism: Bacteroidota bacterium (assembly GCA_020628015.1). Taxonomy (GTDB): domain Bacteria; phylum Bacteroidota; class Bacteroidia; order Chitinophagales; family UBA2359; genus JAHDFT01. Next base: position 14,655 of record JAHDFT010000033.1, on the reverse strand, counting down.
TTAGTCATCGGTTTATCTCCAGCTTTAATTGTCTTCACATTAATCACTCCATTCAAAGCAGCCGAACCGTATAAAGCCGAGCCTGCCCCTTTCATGACTTCCACTTGGTCAATCAACTCCACAGGAAAGAAATTCCAGTCTGTATAATTGGCATCTCCACGCAAAATCGGGAGGTCATTCATTAACATTTGTACTCGGCTACCACTACCATAAGCAAAGCCATTTCCTCCCCAAATATCTAATTGATTATCAAGGACATTCAAACCAGGTAGTTTGTGTAAGGCTTGATCTAAAGTAATGGCATTCCATTGTTCGACTTGATTTTGGGTAATAATATTGGCAGAAATGGTCTGTAGACTAAGTGGCTTGGGGCGTTTGTATTCTGAATAAAACAATAAGTCGGCTAGACTTTTTTCTCGATAAGGCAAACGCAACTGAAAAGCTTTATATGGATTATCCATTATCAACTCATCAATGTAAACGCTTTGCGTACTCGCTGTTAATATATTTTTTCCATAAAGATTATTGAGGCTAAGAGGGAGTGTTTTAAATTTCAAAGGTGGTTTGTCTGCGATGAAATGGGTAGGACCAGCGACTAAATTTCTATCGTCTTTATAGCTTATTTGTATTTTAAAACTCAAGCATTCACCAGCTTTGATTGTACCCAATTGGTATTGATATAAACGATTTTGAGCAATTTGGTATGTTTGGGTACTTCGTACAGCGGTTACGGTAGGATCGAACACCAATTCTACGACTACTTGTTCGGCAGTTCTTTGGCTATTATTGCAGTAAGTGACTGTATGTTGACTTTGGCTGGTAAATGGAGAAAAAGCGGCTACGGTTTTGGATGAAGAAGACTGTAGCCTCGATGGGACATAGCTTTGTAATAAGCCATTTTCCTGTGATTTTGAGGCTTCCAGTCTAACATCAGTTGTTTGAGCATTTACAACAATTGCTTGTTGTAGCATTAGGATTAGGGATATGGTAATCAGTAGTGTGTATGGTAAATGTAGCCGCATATAAAGTGTGTTTTATATTTTGACAATTGGATTTTGGGATGTTTATTAATACTATAAATTAGCTTCATAGATTAAAATGCTTATTTTGTAGGAGAAGTTGTGTGTTTGATTGAATTAATCCTTAGTGATTATTGATACTACTAATTTAAGGAGAATTGGTGGGCTAAGGAAAAAGAAAAAATGGATATTGTTAAGCAAAAAACGTTCCTTATTGATTACAATCTCTTTATTTAAAAGGGTTTTAAAGAATATTTTGTTAATTTAAATGCGGCATTTTCTTTGTAATTTGCGTTTGAAGATTGGGAAGCTAGAAGTTTTTTTTAATTGATTTTTTGGGAAGGTTATCACATAGTTAGTGATACAAGCTTTAAGTCTTTGACAGTTGTTATTGATATTTTCACTTTAAACTTGACAGGTCGCTCCGATGGAGCTTAAATAGCTTGGTCGTTTACTTTTCTACAAACAGTAAAGCTCTCACGGAGCTAATACTGATAACTCGCTCCGTAGGAGCCTGACTGTCTGTAGAAAAAATAAAAACAAGGAAAAAAGCTCCATCGGAGCGACCTGTCAAGTTCTCCATCTGGTTTATTTTTGTTTCATTTCATTACTTTAGACTCCCCCACAGAGTTCATCAACACCTCATTTCTTCTGCAAAGCCCCCTCATACAATTCAATCCATTGTGCTGCGGTCATTTTTCCCACTAATTCCTTAATCAAATCGTAGGGAATATGATTTACATTTCGAAATCGAATACAACTTTTGCCCATATTCAATTTGCGCTTAGAATGTTTGGGATATGCTTCCGTAAACCAATCTAATAAGTCTTTACTAGCATAAATACCAGAATGATATAGCGCAACAAAGTTTTTCTGGGAAGCAATACTAATGAAAGGCAATGGTAACTTAGGATCACAATGATAACCATTTGGATACAAACTATGCGGCACCACATAACCAATCATACCATAACTCATTTGCTCCTCAAAACCTTCTGGTAGATGATCTTTGATGGTTTGACGCAATTGCTTCATTGCTGCTTGCCGATCTTCTGGCAGTTGGGCAATATAATCTTCTGGTGAATTGGCTTCGTATTTCATAAGCTAATTTTTAATGGATTTAGTAAAAGTAATTTCAGTTTAGGAACAGTCAAAAAATAATTGTACCATTTTGGTTAGGGAAATTTGCACACTTATTTTTCACTCGTTCCTTACACACCCCTACCCTCTTCTTTTCAACATCTGATAGTCCAAGTAATATAATAATTTTACGGATAAACTATTCAATTGTGGGGCATCAAATGTACGATTAAAATTAGTCAAAAAGCCGTCTTCAGGAATCGTATTGTAAAAAGGGGTATCCTCATACTCAAAATGACTAATATCATTCTTCCAAACAATTCGCAATTCACTTCCTGGCGAAAACTCCCAGATATAGGTTATATTGAGATTAAAAAAGTTATAACTAGTATTATGCTCCCCATCATATCCACTCTCATTTAAAATACCTTCGGTTCCTAATTCCATAAAATCATCATAGACCACCTTAGACCAATAATGCCGTATACGGAAATTCATATTCATTCGGCTCGTAAAAGAATATTTGCCGCTTAGAACATTGGTAATGGTTGTATTATCTCTTTCTCCAAAATAAATTTCATCCTTATCACCCGTAGCCGCATAGCCCACCTGATTATTAAAGAAATTATAATTCACATTATAGCGCACCGAAAAACGGTCATTAATTCGCCAACGAGGACCAAACCTGATAAAGAAGGATTTCGCATCCCAATGAGGCAAATAATTCGCTCCAATATTGCCATCAATGGCAAGTGCTTTACGATAATCACTAGAAATCCAAGTACCACCATTTACAAAAGGATAGATTTTCAAAAAGATACTAGGGTCATCCGATCTAGGATCATAAAAATCTCGTCCAGCAAAAGGCCTAGCATTGAAAAAGATACCATGAGAAACAAAGTTCTTATAAGTCACTCCTACATTTCCAAATATAGAAGCCTCTTGAAAATTAAAGGGTTTATTTCGATGGGTCATTTGGAAATTGGTATAACTCCACAAACTATTAAAGATGGAAAAAGGACTAAATTTATTATACTGGAAAGCAACACTATTCGTCATCTCATTATTATTCCGCAAAAAACCCAGATCATTGTGATCATATTGGGCATCAATGCTAGAATGGGTCAAAAACCATCTAAATTCTCCACTCGTTTTGCTTAATTGGAGTTCATGTTTATGTCCTAAAGTAAGTTGATCTTCATTATCGTGATCGAAAATTTGACTCAAAGCTCCCGAACCACTTAATGCATAACTCTGCGCCTTATTCGACCATCTAAAATCAAGTCCAGTCACATTCGCATCCCTAGCCGCTCCTTCTCGCATGACATTGGTGTTGATCAAACCAATATAAGAGGTATTTTTGAGTGTTTTATCTAGTACAAACACATTGTAATTCGTTAAAGGAGCCGTTTGAACTCGTCTTTCCTCTCCTGTTTCTGTATGTTCAATTGTCGCAAAAGCCTTACCCGTCACAGAGTTCAAAAAACCAACGCCTAAGCCTTTCTTAGTTCGTCCTGATAACTTAGACGCATTATACATCTGCACATCAGAAGGATTTTTAACGATTTCCTCTCCTTCTTCCAGCCAATCTTCTACCGCATAAAAATCATCTGGTCGTCCACCAATCCGCCTAGAATAAAAGAGGTCTACTTTATTGTAGAGTTCTGTACCTTCTGTAAAGAAATTCCTTCTTTCATTAAAACGTACCTCAAAAGCAGATAAATTCAAGATTAGATCATCAGAGGCAACTTGTCCGAAGTCTGGGATAAGGATCATATCTAGGGTAAAACTCTCATTCAATCCATATTTCAAATCCATTCCTCCTCGAATAAACCTTGCACTACTATTATTGCTTGGTTCTTGTTGATCTCTATAAATATCGGTGTAGAAAGAGGTATAAGGGGTGATGGATAGACGCAGCGGAGGTTCTATATCTTTAAAGCCGTTGATGGAGCCAAATTGAGCAACAACACCATTACCTTTGGGGTCATGTTCCTGCCAAGTAGAAAACTCTCTAATCCTTCTTATACGACGCTCCATACCCATGCCCCAATCTTGCACCTCTTTTTCTGGAAAACGCAAGGATGCATAAGGAATAGCCATTTCTACAATCCAACCATCTTCTACAATATTGACCTTACTAAACCAAACTGCATTCCAGCTATCATCTTGCCCTTCATTGGAAAAACGAATATCAGCTTGTACATTTGCAGCGGTGACATAAAATATAAAAGCATTTTGATCATCGTTATAAGTATCAAATCCAATAGCGAAATAATCTGCATTTACAGATCTTGTCTGGTCTCGCTCACCCATTTCTCTTAAAATACTATCTGGCTGACTATCATATAAATAAGCTCCTACATAAATGGCTTGGTCATCATATAAAATTTTCACCTCGGTTGGTTGGAAAGCAGTATTGCCAAAAGTTGGAGAAGTGGTGACAAAATCCTTTGCTACTTTTGCCTGTTGCCAAGCAGGATCATCCAATTTTCCATCTACTTTAATCATTCCTTGCGCTTTTATCGCAGGAACTGTTTTCATTGGTTTATTTGATGTAGTTTCCTCAACACTTGCTTCTTCTTGAGCAAAAGCAGGTTGATAGAAGGTAAGCATAAAAAATGTAGCGATCCAAAAGATCGTTGATTGAGTAGGAGTATTTGTTGCTACTGTCATGGGACTATATATTTAGATAGAGAAGAGCAAATCCAAACAATAATCAGTTTGAAAACATCTTCTACACACACAGATTTCGCAGTAAAATAAGTCTGTTCCTTGCTTGTTTTATTACACTATACCATTATTAATATTACCAAGCCATTAACCAATATCAACTAAAAATATTGCCTAATTCCACAACTACCAAAGCATTAACATTGTTTAACGTCTATTTTCTAATTACACTTTTAATTGGTGAACGTTCACTTTTTAGAGTTATAGCATCCTACTACATGTATTGCTAAAAAATCATATGGCATATTTATCAATAAAGATGTAGAAAAAATCTTGCAAAATTTGGGTCAAGTGTAATAATAATGCTTATTAAACAACTAACCCAATAAATACAATCATTCATGCTGCTATTAAAAAACATTAATAAATCTTATAAAGTTGGTAAAGGAAGTCTCCATGTGCTGAAAAATGTACAAATGGAGGTCAAAGAGGGAGAGTTGATTTCGATTATGGGTTCTTCTGGCTCTGGTAAATCAACATTACTCAATATTATGGGTATATTGGACGATTATGATTCTGGTGAATATTATATCGACAATACACTGATCAAAAACCTTTCCCAAAAGCAAGCGGCACAATATCGCAATCGCTTTCTAGGTTTTGTCTTTCAATCCTTCAATCTGCTACCTTTTAAAAATGCAATGGAAAATGTTGCCCTTCCTTTGTATTATCAAAAAGTGGGTAGAAGAGAACGAAATAAAATAGCAGTAGAATACCTCGATAAAGTCGGCTTGAAAGCTTGGGCAGAGCATTTGCCAACGGAGCTTTCTGGAGGACAAAAACAAAGGGTGGCTATTGCTCGTGCCTTAATTGCTCAACCCAAAGTCATCCTAGCAGATGAACCAACAGGAGCTTTGGATACGACTACCTCCTTAGAGGTAATGGATTTATTTAAACAGGTAAATAAGGAAGGGATTACCATTATTATCGTTACCCACGAAAGAGACATTGCTGCCCTCACCCAAAGAACTATTTTCCTCAAAGATGGGGTCATTGAAAGTCATGATCATTCCTTTGCTTAAAATTATTCAGTCAAACAAACACCATCCAATTATTTAATCCTTCATCAAATCAATATGTTTGATATAGACAAATGGCAAGAGATCTTTCTCTCCATCAAACAACATAAAATCCGATCTATATTGACTGCCATTGGCATCTTTTGGGGGATTTTTATGCTGATCGTTATGTTGGGCATGGGAAATGGCTTGAAAAGAGGTTCGGAGTATAATTTTAGAGATGATGCGGTGAATAGTATTTGGGTTTCACCTGGTACTACGAAAAAACCATACAAGGGTTTACCACCAGGCAGAAGAATTCAAATGACCATCGACGATTTTAATCGAGTGGATGAAATGGAGGCAGTAGACAAAGGAACGCCTAGAAATAATTTGAGTGGAAATTTTACAGTAAAGCATAAACAAAAAACATCTTCTTTTGATGTACGAGCCACTTATCCAGACCATCAGTATATCGAAAATACAATTATGGTCAATGGTCGTTTTTTGAATGATATGGATATAAAAGAAAAACGACAGGTAGCAGTTATTGGAGAGACAGTTGTTGATGATTTATATGAAAACATAGAGGATAGAGAGGCAGCGATTGGGACTTATATCAGTATTCAGAATTTACCTTATAAAGTTGTTGGCGTATTTACAGATACAGGAGGTGAACGGGAATTGCGTAAGATTTATATTCCTTATAGTACGGCTAATCAAATCTATAATTATAAGAATAGGGTCAATCGGATGATGTTTACAGCTGATGAAGAAGATGTCGAGGCATCCAAAAAGTTGACCAAGGAGATTCAAGCTCAATTGGCTAGTGTACACAATTTTGACCCTAGTGATAAGAATGCCGTTTTTATCCGTAATAATATCGAAAACTTTGAACGATTCATGGCTTTATTTGGAGCCATTGAAATCATTATATGGATTGTAGGCATTTTTACCCTCCTAGCTGGTATCATCGGTGTAGGGAATATTATGCTCATCATTGTTAAAGAACGTACTAAGGAAATTGGTGTCCGTAAAGCTCTCGGAGCAACGCCTTGGTCGATTGTGAGCCTGATCCTCCAAGAGTCGATATTTATCACCTCTGTAGCTGGTTATTTTGGCTTGGTCGCTGGAATCGGTGTACTAGAACTCATCAATTCTTTTTTGAAAGCAAGTCCAGGTTCCTTTTTCCGTGATCCTACAATTGATTTTAGGGTAGCAGTTATTGCTACTATTATCTTGGTTATTTGTGGTGGTTTGGCAGGCTTGGTTCCAGCATTAAAAGCAGCAAGAGTAAATCCTGTTGTGGCTATGCGAGATGAATAATACAAACAATAAAAACTAGTAAAACATACCCATGTTTGACTTTGATAAATGGCAGGAAATCTTTTCGATTATTGAACAGAATAAGTTACGTACTTTTCTGACTGCCTTAGGTGTATTTTGGGGAATCTTTATGCTCATTATATTACTTGGAGCAGGAAATGGCTTGCAAACAGGCTTTTTCCATCAGTTTAAAGGATTCGCTTCTAATAGCTTATTCATTTGGCCAAGTAAAACAACCAAACCTTATGAAGGCTTACAACCAGGTAGACGATATGCATTTAGCTATGAGGATGTTCAGCATTTGCGAGATCAGGTACCCGAAGCGGACTATATTTCGCCTCGTTTACCAATAGGTACAGGACTTGTTTATTACGAAACCAAAAACGGAGCCTTTGCCGTTGAAGGAGATCACCCAGACTACTTCAAAATCTCTACCCCAAATATTCAAACTGGTCGCATATTGAATCTAGCAGATATGCAAGAGCGTAGAAAAGTGGCTTTTATTGGTCATCGAGTGGCGGAGGTTTTATTTGATGAAGGGCAAGATCCTGTAGGAGAGTATATTCGCTATAATGGTAATTATTTTAAGGTAGTTGGGGTATTTAAAAGTTATCAAAACAATGAACGAGCGTCGCAAGCCGAACAAACCATACACATTCCTTTAAGTACTGCCCAACAGATTGCCAATACAGGGGACATTATCCGCTACTTTGCAATCACCGCCAAACCTGATAAAAGTGCTGAAGTAGTAGAGAAAAAAGTGCGTAAAATCCTTGCAGAACGACATAAAGTCCATCCAGAAGATCGTGCGGCAATAGGTTCTTTTAATATTGCCAAGCTTTTCAAAACCATTAATCTCGTATTTAGCGGCATTCAATTCTTTACTTGGTTTGTAGGGATTGGCAGTCTTATCGCAGGAATTATAGGCATTAGCAATATTATGCTGATTACTGTAAAGGAACGTACAAGGGAATTTGGAGTACGAAAAGCATTAGGCGCAACACCAGGCTCTATCATTAGTTTGGTCATACAAGAATCTATTGTCCTGACTATGATTGCAGGGTATCTAGGTATTTTGGTAGGTGTTTTTTGCGTCGAAGGACTTAATGCCGTTCTAGAAGCATTCAATGCCAATGCAGAGTTTTTTAGAAATCCTACAGTTCCTTTTTCGACCATTATTGTTGCCACACTCATACTCGTTTTCTCTGGCTTAATTGCAGGACTTATTCCAGCAACTCATGCAGCCAATATTAAGCCAATAGAGGCTTTAAGAGCGGAGTAAATTGCCAACACAACAATATCAGATTAACAATTAGTAATAAAATCATAGATCAATAAATAATGTTAAAGTATTTTATATTTACCGTCATCCTCCTACTTGCTTTTCTAGGTACAGGTTGGTTTTTATACCAAAAAGGACAAAAAAAACCAGTCGTTTATAAAATCATTGAGCCTAAAGTCATGGATATTACCAAAAAATCGGTGGCTACTGGTTCGATTGTTCCTCAAAAAGAGGTCAATCTAAAGTCTCAAGTTCAAGGGATTGTAGAGCTATTGTATGTAGAGCCGGGACAACAGGTAAAAAAAGGAGAAAAAGTTGCCAAAGTACGCTTAATGCCAACACCTGCGAATATCAACAGCGCAGAGGCGAATATTGAACAATTGAAAATTCGATTGCGAGAAGCCAAAAAGGAATTGGAGCGACAAAAGGGCATTTACAATGCTCAAACAGATATTGGACAGGCAAAAGTGGCTTTAGAAAATTCGGAAAAGGAATTACAAAGGCAGCGATCTATTGTGAGTGATGGAACTGACATTGCACAAGCGACAATTGCCCTAGAAAATTCAGAAAAGGAATTGGCTCGACAGCGAAAAATTTATGATTCTGAAACAGATATTGCTGCTACGAGAATTGCAGTAGAAGATGCAGAGAAAGAATATGCTCGGCAACAAAAAATATTTAATGATGATATTGAAATAGAACAAGCAAAGATTGCTTTAGCAGATGCAGAGAAAGAATACGCTCGACAGCAAAAAATATTTAATGATGGTATTGAAATAGAACAGGCAAAAATTGCTTTGGCAGATGCCCAAACAGAACTCAAACGGCAACAATCTTTATTTGATGAGGGCATTATCTCTGAACAGTCTCTCCAACAATTTAAAGTAAGCGTAGAAACTCGCCAGAGTGCCTTGGATCAAGCTCAAATAGAGACAGAACGCAAGCTCAATCGTTATAAGATAGATTTAGAAACTCGCAAAAGTACTTTGAATCAAGCCAAAGTAGAGGCGGAACGAAAGCTTAATCGTTATAAAGTAGATGTAGAAAGCAAACGCAGCCAATTGAAAAATGCAAAGGAAGAGGCTGACCGTCGATTGAATCAATATATCACCGATGTCGAATCGAAAAAATCAGCTTTGGAGAATGCTAAAATTGGTTCTGATAGAGACTTAAATCGCTATGTAACCGATGTAGAATCGAAAAAATCAGCTTTAGACAATGCTAAAATCAGTGCCTCTCGACAATTGGCGCAATATGAAAGAGATGTGGAGTTGAGGCAATCAGAATTAGAAGCAGCTCAAAATAGTCTTCG
>JAHDFT010000033.1:0-4805 GCA_020628015.1 Bacteroidota bacterium | reverse complement strand
AAAGAGATGTGGAGTTGAGGCAATCAGAATTAGAAGCAGCTCAAAATAGTCTTCGGATTCTTCGAGAAGGTGCCGCTCAAAAATCAAAGGATGTTTCTAATGTCATCACCTCTACCCTAACAGGCATGGTACTAGAAATCCCTATTGAGGAAGGTGGTTATATCATCGAGAGTAATTCTTTTAATCAAGGAACAACGATTGCGACAGTAGCCGATATGAGTGAGTTGATTTTTGAAGGAAATATTCCTGAATCGGAAGTTGGAAAATTAAAGGAAGGCATGCCTTTAGAAATTAATATTGGAGCCTTAGAAGAAGAAAAATTCAAAGCGCAATTGACTTATATTGCTCCTAAAGGTATTTTAGAAGATGGGAGTATTCAATTCCCGATTAAAGCAGCGATTGATGTTCCAGATGAGGTGTTTATTCGTGCGGGTTATAGTGCAAATGCGGATATTATTTTGAATCAGAAGAAGCAGGTTTTGACGGTTAATGAAAGAGATGTTGTTTTCAAAAAAGATTCTACTTATGTAGAGGTAGAGAGTCAAAAACAGGAATTTGAAAAGCGGTTGATTGAAACAGGTATCTCGGATGGAATTAATGTGGAGGTGGTGAAAGGCTTGCAGAAAGGGGAAAAGATTAAGAAACAGGAGCAAGATATTTAATAAATGGAAATGGAGGAATAGTGAAGGAAAAAATATTTCTTCACTATTCCTCAATCTACTAGTCTATAATAAGGATTATTTTTTTCGATTGACAAAAGTCATTATCCCACTAAAAATCAATAAAACGACAGCGATAATGGGAAATATTTTGGCAAAGGAGTGATTTCCAAAATCAAAAACCAATCCTGTAGGCATATTGCTGTATTGATAGAGAATAATACTTTTGGCCATGAAGTAGATCAATACAAGGAAGGAAAGGGTGTAAGTAATCCATTCAAAACTATACTTCCGTTTTCGGATAAATACAGAAAAGAGGTTGATTACAAATAAAATCGCCCCAATAAGCGCAGGATAAAGTAACATCGAGGCTTTAGAACTACCTCCAAAAAACAAACCTCTGCCTAAATAGACCGCCAACATAGCCAAGGCTGTATAAATCGGAAATAAGACTGCCCAAGGCGAAATCCCAACTTTTGTATTGGAAGAGGTATTTTCTGCAACTACCGCCTCGCTTTCTTCTCCACTAGCTAATTCCCCTGAATCATAACCCTGATCTGCGGAGTCACTATAATATAAATCCTTAGAAGGTACCGCAGGCTCCATCAAAGCCGAAGGAGAAGGATTTTGAGGATCATATGTAGGAAGCTTTTGTAATTCCTCATTCAAAACAGCCGTATCTAAATTTGTTGTACTTCTAGGGTTATTGAAAATACTAGCATAGGCAGAATGACTATCATAGTAATCTTCATACAACCAAAGCAATTCATCAACCGACTGCGCTCGATCTCTGGCATATTTACACAAGCAACGCTTCACCATTTCTCTAAATGGCTCAGGTATCTTTTCCAAACCATCCACTTCCTTATCTAAGATATTCCGCATGACCTCACTCCTAGAAATACCATGTTCTGTTTTCCCAAAAGGAGCAGTTCCCACAAAAGCTTCGTAAATAATGGTGCCTAGTGACCACAAATCCAGATTGGTATGTAATTTCCCATCCTTACCATATTTCACCATATTAAATTGCTCTGGTGCCATATAAGCAATCGTTCCAATAATCATCGACGATCCCGTAGGTTCATCATCCAAGACCTTACTAATACCAAAATCTGCAATCTTGGGAACAAGCTGTCCATTTTGATGATGTAACAACACATTCTCAGGCTTCATATCCCGATGAATAATATTATTCTCATGCAGGTATTTTAAGCCTTTCAAAATACCATAGATAATTTTACCAATCACCTCAGTATTAGGACGTTTCCTCAATAAGGTATAGAAATCACCAGAATTGGCAAATTCCAATACGCCTACCTGTATTTTATCCCCAAATGTAGAAGAATTTTCCAGCTCAAAAGCATCATAATAACGAATCAAATTGGGGTGACTTAGCTGAATAGCCCGTTTTATTTCTTCAAACAAACTATATTTTGCAGGTAAATTACCCGTATATTTTTTGATTGCTACCGTAATACCCAAATTGGTATCTACTGCTTTATATACACTTCCAAAACCACCTTTACCGATAAGGTCAGTTTTTGGATCAAATTCATAAGTTTTTTTAACGGTCATCATTTTGGACGGCTGTTTAGCGAGAATCTTGGCCGCCTTATTGGTTGGTACTGCCATATTTACATGTTTTTAGAGACATGATATATGGATAGTCAAGGTGGCGGTTTAGTTTAAAGGACAGAGCTATATTCTCGTAATTTATATCGTCATCAAGCATTATCAAATATAATGTAGTACATACCACATCTTTACCCTTTTGAGAAAAATAGATAGCATAAATGTCACATTTTACAAAAAAATTATGGAGAAATAAATAAGAAGTAAAATTTATGAACAATACATCATATCTAATACACAAAAGGAAATGTAAAAGTATTGATCTGCTCGTGATGGTTCTAAGAAACTACCCTTTTCATAAGTCCCAAAATACTTTATTTATTATAAGTTTCAAAATTTTGACAGTACTGTTATCGAGTCTATTTTTTTTGCTTTTTATATTCTATACTCATTATCTGAAAATAATACATGCTTTTTTATTTTCAGTAATTATTTTCTCAATGTTTTTAATGCCTCTACTACATGTCTTTTAGCATCCATTTGTGAATTAAATTGATGTAGTAATTGTCCTTCTGCATTATAAATATAAGTGACTCGACCTGGTAATAAGCCTAAAAAACTTTTGGGTACTTTAAACAATTTTCTTACCTTATTCCCTACATCGCTTAACAAAGTGAAAGGCAAATGATGTTTTTTAGCAAATGCCAGATGCTTTTCCACACTATCCGCACTAATCCCAATGACTTCTGCTCCTGCATCCGTAAAGTCTTCATATTGATCTCGAAAAGAACAGGCTTCAGCAGTACAGCCAGGTGTATCATCTTTTGGATAGAAATAAATCACTAGTGGTTTGCCCATTCCAGCACGTATTTCAACAGTCTCATCATGCTGATTTTTTAAGCTAAAAGTCGGTAATGTTTGCATATTTACTTTTTTTGATATAAATAGAGTATAATTGTGTCCTAAAATCATCCCAAGAGTCCCAAGAATACCCAGATGCAATAGTAATAGTTATAAAATTGCATAATAAAAATATTGACAGAGAAATGCCCTAGGAACAGTAAAAAAATAACTATTCAATTTTGGTTAGGGAAATTTGTAAATTTATTTTTCACTCATTCCCTATCTATTACTATATATAATAAAAAAACTTTCAAACATTTGTTTAATAAAATACAGCGAAATCTTAGAGAATAAGTGAGTGATGGATTAGCAATAAAGTAATCAAAAATATTAATTTACTACAATGCCTGAATTTTATGGTGTATTAAGTTTTGATCTAAAAACTATTGGTTGTTCTTTGGAAACTAACTAATCCTGCACGACTTTTGAGGAAGGAAGAATAGATAATAATACACTCCTAATTGGTAATAGTAAGTAATCAATAACACTTAAAAATTTTTCACAAAAATAAAATATTATAATTATGCTTTGGAAAGGCAGACAAAAAAGTGATAATGTTGAGGATAGAAGAGGCGGTGGTGGCGGTACCGCTAGAAGAGTTGGAGGTTTGGGAATTTTTGGAACCATCCTCGTTGTTCTATTTGCTATGTTGATAGGAGAAAATCCACTCCAACTTTTATCACAAGTACAGACCTCACAACCTGCTCAAACTACTACTAGAAATAGTGGTTCTCAAATAGCTGGTCAAGGGAATGATGAATTAGGTGATTTTGTTTCTGTAGTATTAAAAGAGACAGAAGATGTTTGGAATAAGGTATTTAGAGAGCAATTGAATCAAAGATATGAAGAACCAACGCTTGTACTCTTCACCCAACAGGTACGATCTGCTTGTGGTTTTGCGAGTGCGGCTAGTGGTCCTTTTTACTGTCCAGCAGATAAAAAACTTTATATTGACCTGAGTTTTTATCGAGAGTTGCGAGATCGTTTTGATGCGCCAGGTGATTTCGCAATGGCTTATGTTGTTGCTCACGAAGTCGCTCACCATGTTCAAAACTTACTAGGCATTACTCGACAAGTACAATCTCAAAAGGGAAGAATTAGCGAAGTGGAATACAATGATTTGATGGTTAGATTGGAGTTACAAGCTGACTTTTTGGCGGGTGTATGGGCACATCATACCCATAAAAAAGGTTTATTGGAACAAGGAGATGTGGAAGAGGCTTTAAAAGCAGCTCATGAAATTGGTGATGATCGTTTACAGATGAGATCAAGAGGATATGTGGTTCCAGAGTCATTTACGCATGGTACCTCTGAACAAAGAAAGCGTTGGTTAATGAAAGGTATGAAAACAGGAGATTTATCACAGGGAGATACTTTTGCTGCTAGAAAATTATAAAGAATGTAATCTCAAAGTGTTGTGTGTTTGTTTTATACAATATGATATTAACTGACAATAAATTTCTTAGAACCGAGTGAAAAATAAATTCATAAATTTTGGTTAGGAAAATTTGACACTAGACAAGGCAAAAATGTAAGTAATGTAAGACATTAGCGAGTTTTTTTTAACGAAGTATCAGGACAAATTTATCAATCAAAATTGAAATGTATTTTTTACTTGTTACTTAATATCAAAAATAAAGTAGTTGCATTGAACGTTTGGAAGTTTATTAA
>JAHDFT010000032.1 GCA_020628015.1 Bacteroidota bacterium | reverse complement strand
ACTGGTCAGAGCATTGTCGTAAATCCAAGCTCAACGACTACTTATAGTGTCATTGTAACCACTTCAGCTGGTTGTACTGCAACTGATGAAGTAACGGTCTTTGTAGAAAATGCAATTGCTAATGCTGGTCCAGATCAAACAATTTGTGAAGGAGCAAGTGTAACTTTAAATGCAGCAGGTGGTGGAACTTATGCATGGAGCAATGGTGCTACAGGAAGTACAATTACTGTTCAACCAACATCAACGACAACTTATATAGTGACAGTAACTAGTGCCAATGGTTGTACTGCTACTGACCAAGTAACTGTAATTGTTGGAGGTACCAGTATAGATGCTGGCCCTGATCGTACCATTTGTTTAGGTGATGTGATTAATTTAAGTGCAACAGGTAATGGTAGTTTCTTATGGAATACAGGTTCTACAAATGCTAGTATTACTGTTCAACCAACTACTACTACAACTTATTCAGTTACACTTACAGATGCAAGTGGTTGTACTGCAACAGATGAGGTAACAGTTATTGTAGAGACAGTAACGGCAGATGCTGGTTCAGATCGTAGTATCTGTTTGGGTGAAAGTACTATATTAACTGCAACAGGTGGCGGAAGCTACTTATGGAGTAATGGTGCAACAACACAAGGTATTACTGTAGAACCAACATCAACAACGACTTACTTTGTTACGGTAACTGCATCAAATGGATGTATAGCTACAGATCAAGTGACAGTAATTGTATCAAGTGCAAGTGTCAATGCTGGTCCTGATCAGTCGATTTGCCAAGATGAAGTGGCAGAATTGACCGCTACAGGTACAGGAGGTGTTTACTTATGGAGTACAGGTTCTACCAATAATACTATATTGGTAAGTCCAAATAGTACCACAACTTATGAAGTGACCTTAACAGATTCAAATGGTTGTCAAGCAATAGATGCCGTAACTGTATTTGTAGGTAACTCAAGTGTAGATGCTGGTCCTGATCGTAGTATTTGCTTAGGAGAAACAATTGTGCTGAATGCAACAGGTAGTGGAAACTTTGCTTGGAGTAATGGAGCTACTACACAAAGCATTACTGTTCAACCAAGTACAACGACGACTTATAGTGTTACCGTGACAAGTCCAGAAGGATGTGTAGCTAGTGATCAAGTAATAGTGACGGTTGGTAATACAACTGTTGATTTAGGACCAGACCAGACAATTTGTGATGGTGGAAGCCTAATTATAAGTGCAACTGGTACAGGTGGGACTTACTTATGGAGTACAGGTTCAACAACACAAAGTATTACAGTTGATCCATCAAGTACTACAACTTATAGTGTAACGGTTACTAGTGCTGATGGATGTACAGCAACAGATGCTATAACTGTCTTTGTAGAAAGTATTAGTATTGATGCTGGTGATGACCAAAGCATTTGTTCTGGTGCAACAGTTACATTATCTGCAAGTGGTTCTTCTGGCAGTTATTTATGGAGCAATGGAGCTAATACACAAAGCATAACTGTTAACCCAGTAATTACACAAACTTATAGTGTTACTGTAACAGGAGCAAATGGTTGTACAGCCACAGATCAAGTGACTGTTCTAGTAGGTAGTGCAACTGTAGACCTTGGACCTGATCAAAGTATTTGTAATGGTGCTAGTACTACATTAACTGCTACAGGTTCAACAGGAACTTACTTATGGAATACAGGAGCAACAACACAAAGCATTACAGTTGACCCAACATCAACCACGAGCTATAGTGTTACCTTAACAGGAAATAATGGTTGTACAGCCACAGATCAAGTGACTGTATTGGTCACTAGTGCTAGTGTAAATGCTGGAGCTGACCAAAGTATTTGTCAAGATGAAGCAGTTACTTTAACCGCAACAGGTAATGGTACTTACTTATGGAGTACAGGTTCTACAGCTAATTCCATTGTAGTTAGTCCAAATAGCACAACAACCTATGAAGTGACCTTAACAGATTCAAATGGTTGTCAAGCAATAGATGATGTGACTGTATTTGTAGGTAGTGCAATTGTAGATGCTGGTGCTGATCAAACGATTTGTAGCGGTGGAAGTGCTACTTTAACCGCAACAGGAACAGGTAGTTTTGTATGGAGTAATGGTGCTACAGGATCAACGATTACCGTTAACCCTGCTAATACCACAACTTATACAGTTACTTTAACTGATGCAAGTGGTTGTCAAGCTGTAGATGATGTGACAGTAATTATTGGAAGTGCTTTAGCCAACGCTGGTGCTGACCAAGCAATTTGCTTAGGAGATGCAGTAAGCTTAGTTGCTACTGGAAATGGTAGTATTCTTTGGAATGATGGTTCAACGAATGATACATTGGTTGTTAGTCCAACAACAACAACGACTTATACGGTAACTGTTACTGCTGGTAATGGTTGTACAGCTACAGATCAAGTAACTGTGGTTGTTAATTCTACAACTGTAGATGCTGGACCTGATGTTACTGTATGTCAAGATGAAGTGAGTACTTTAACTGCAACAGGTAATGGTACTTTCTTATGGAGTACAGGTTCTACCAATAGCTCTATATTTGTAAGTCCAAATAGTACGACAACTTATGAGGTTACTTTAACTGATGCAAATGGTTGTCAAGCAATAGATGGTGTAACCGTATTTGTAGGCAATACTGGAACTGTTGATTTAGGACCAGATCAAACGATCTGTAATGGAGCAACGGTAACGCTTAGTGCAACAGGTGGTGAGAACTATTTATGGAGCAATGGAGCAACAAGTTCTAGTATCGAAGTTAGCCCATCAACAACAACAACTTATAGTGTAACCGTTTCAGGTGCTAATGGAGAATGTGGTTCAACAGATGAAGTAACGATATTTGTAGAATCAGTAATTGCGGATGCAGGAGATGATCAATCTTTAGTATGTGCAAGTGGAGCTGCTGTTAATTTAACAGCAAGTGGCGGAACAAGTTACCTATGGAGTACAGGAGAAACTACTGCTTCTATTGTAGTGAATCCATTAAGTACCACAACTTATAGTGTAACTGTAAGTAATGCGAATGGTTGTCAAGATACTGATGAGGTAACGGTATCAGTAGGAGCCTTTGAAGCAGGAGTTGAAGAGTCTGAAATCTACCTTTGTGAAATGGGTACGGCTACTTTAACTGCATTTGGCGGAACAAGTTATCTATGGAGTACGGGGGAAACAACCGCTTCGGTTATGGTTTCTTTACCTGCGACGACAACTTACTCAGTAACAATCACCAAAGCAGATTGTACACAAGTAGAAGACATTATGGTCTTTGTAAATCCAGCAGAAGCAGATGCAGGTCCTGACCAAAGCATTTGTGGAGATGATAGTGTTACTTTGACTGCAACAGGTGGAGCTACTTATGCTTGGAGTACAGGAGAAACTACTGCTACAATTGAGGTGAATCCTACTGAAACAACAACCTATACAGTAACTGTAACCAATGAATTTGGTTGCCAAGATACTGATGAGGTAACAGTTAATAAAGGAAGCCTTGTTGTTGAAGACATTAGAGATTGTACGAATTCAGAAGTAACAGGTACTTATAGAGTGATTGTTTTACTAGAAGATGGACAAGCTCCATATAATGTACAAGGATTTACTTTAGATGGTACTTTACTTTATAGTGAAACTGATATACCACAAGGAAGTGTTAGCTTTGACTTAGATAATGATGTTGAGGCTTATCGAATTGAGGTGGTGGATGCAACAGGTTGTGCGGTAAGTATTGTAAGAGATCAATTATTACCATGTATTACATTAGATGTAGAGTTATTGAGTTTTGATGGAGAGGTAATGAATGATGGAAATATGTTGAGTTGGATTACCCTTTCTGAAACGAATAATGACTACTTCACGATCTATTACTCTACTGATGGAGTGAACTTTGAAGAATTATGTACCGTTAATGGAGCAGGAAACAGTCATGAGACATTGAATTATGACTACTTACACAAAGATGCACCAACTGGATTAGTTTACTACTACCTTGTTCAAACAGATTATAATGGTAATGCAACAACTTCTGAAACCATTACCTTATTAAGAGGAGAAAAGAAATTGGAATATGTTACTGTAATCCCTGTTTCTGGAGAATTAGTAGATGTAACGGTAAGTGTTAATTCACTTGACCCACTAGATGTTATCCTATATGATATAGCAGGACGAGAAATCGCTCGTAAGCGAGTATATCCAACAGGTGAGGAGGCTAATTTCCAAGTACCTGGTCCAAGAGGCTTAGATGTAGCGATGTATATCCTTACTGTTAATGACGGACAAGAAATGATTTCTACTAAAGTGATAAAAGGACTTTATGACTAATAAATAGTAGAGGGAATACATAAAATAGTCTTAGAAGCAAAGAGATTTTAAGTGTTATTTTGCTTATGACATATAAGAAGACATTTAAAATCTCTGCGCTATCTAATACCATAATGGGTTTGTCAAAATTGAAATGTAAATCCCGAACTCATCTAAGAGTTCGGGATTTTTTGCTATTAATAGGGGAGATTTTTTATAGTATATTAATCTATTATAGTTCCTACTATCTAGGAATAATGATAAATGAATAATAGCGACTAGTTAACTGATTAACTATTGTTTGACCGTTACTTATTCCTTATTTTTGTGCTATTGAAATCCACAACATTAAAATAGTATACAATCAATAAATAATACAATATATGCAATACAGACAAGAAAAGGACAGCATTGGTTATGTAGACGTACCAGCAGATAAGTATTGGGGCGCACAAACACAAAGGTCTAGAGAGAACTTTAAAATTGGAGGGCAAAGAATGCCGATAGAAGTCATTCAGGCCTATGCTATTTTAAAGAAAGCCGCCGCTTATACCAATTTTGAATTATCGGATTTTCCTAGAGAAAAAGCGGATTTAATCGCTAAAGTATGTAATGAAGTCTTAGAAGGAAAGCTAGATGACCAATTTCCTTTAGTCGTTTGGCAAACAGGATCAGGTACACAAACCAATATGAATGTCAATGAGGTGATTGCCAATAGAGGGCATGTAATAAGTGGAGGAAGTTTGACCGATACAGAGAAAGTCCTTCATCCCAATGATCATGTCAATAAATCTCAATCAAGTAATGACACTTTCCCTACAGCCATGCATATTGCCGCTTATATGAAATTGGTCAAATCAACCATTCCCCAACTACAAGGATTAAGAGATACCTTACAGAAGAAAGCAACTGCTTTTATGGATGTAGTTAAAATTGGACGTACACACTTTATGGATGCGACTCCTATACGTTTGGGACAAGAATTTTCCGCCTATGTTGCCCAGTTAGATCATGGTATTAAAGCCATTAAGAATAGTTTACCCCACCTAGCAGAATTAGCCCTAGGGGGTACAGCTGTAGGTACTGGTTTAAATACACCACCTAAATATGCCCCGACAGTTGCTAAGAAAATTGCAGAATTTACAGGCATACCCTTTATCTCTGCCCCCAATAAATTTGAAGCATTAGCCGCACATGATGCACTCGTAGAAACACATGGAGCATTAAAAACAGTTGCGGTTAGTTTGATGAAGATTGGTAATGATATCAGAATGCTGTCTTCTGGTCCTCGTTGTGGAGTAGGGGAGATTACCATTCCTGCCAATGAACCAGGTTCTTCTATTATGCCAGGTAAAGTTAATCCTACTCAATGTGAAGCCTTGACAATGGTTTGCGCTCAGGTTATGGGTAATGATGTAGCGGTTAATGTAGGGGGAAGTAATGGACATTTTCAATTGAATGTCTTCAAACCCATGATGATTTTTAACGTCTTAATGTCAGCGCAATTACTAGGCGATGCAGCAGCTTCTTTCAATGATAAATGTGCAACAGGAATTCAGCCAAATCGCAAACGTATTGATGCCAATTTACGTAATTCCTTGATGCTAATTACTGCTTTAAATACTAAAATAGGTTATGATAAAGCTGCTGAAATTGCTAAAAAAGCATACAAAGAAGACAAGACATTAAAAGAAGCTGCTTTAGAACTCGCTTATCTTACCGAAGAAGAATTTGATAAGTGGGTAGTTGCAGAAAAAATGGTTGGATAGATTATATGGTGGTTATTATGTTGGTAGGAGGTATAGTGAAGTCGAATTTTACCATATCTCCTAGCAGTTATTATAAATTACTGCATAATGCTCAATAAGACTATACTTTAAGTAACAAGCAAAAAATAAATTGGGCATCTTTGTTCGGTTAATTTATAGCTAGATAAGGCAAAAAACGTAGGCGATGCGAGCATCGACGAGACTTTTTAACGAAGTATAGCGGCAAGTTAAACAACAAGATGTCGGTTTATTTTTTAGCTGTTACTAAGTCATTGCTAAATAGAATGCACTCATTTCTTTTATCTTTTTTTCTTAATTTATTTGTGCTTTTCAAAAAAAAAGCGTACAATAGAAAATTGGCTAATTTAAAATAAAGAGTACAAAAAAATATGCAAAGTATTAAGGTTTGATTATCAAAAGTCAAAATATATAATTTTGCTTTGTTATTCTCCTGATTCTTTGTATTTTGATACTTATTTATTCAAAAATTTTCAATTCCAATTGACAATTGCTGTATGCTAATCTATCACAGATTACAGCTACACCCTGATTTTTTACTCTATTCCTTTCTGGTTAAAAAAGGCAGCTTTGACAACAAAAAAAAGCACAATTAATAATATCCTAGAAGCATATATTGCAGAAAATGCCCAAGGTGCCATAAAGGGCAAAGGCAAGCGTATATACAATAATAAGGGATATGAACTGAAGAATTTAGATATAGAAGCAGGTACTGCTAAATATCACGTAAAAAATGATCACCCATTAAAGAAGGATTTCGAAATTACCATTCGCAATCTTCATGACAAAGAAAATGTACAGTCGCAATGTACTTGTCCTTATAGTTGGGTAGGAATTTGCAAACATCGAGTAGCCGTTTTATTAGATTTAAAAGATAGATTATTAGAAACAAAAGAAAAAGAAGCGGAACAATTTGAGGCTTGTGATACCCTCATTAAAATGAAGGTGATCAATGAGCAAATTATACGTTCTAATTTGGCTTCTGAAATGTGGCCGCCTGCCCGTCAATTAGCTTTTAGTAAACGTGCTAAGATTATAGAAGAAAAGCACCATGAAGTAGAAGCTTCCGTCGTATTTAAAGAAGAAACACATATTGTTAATATCAAGAAAAAAGGTAAAGATCAATTTGCCACTTCCTGTACTTGCAAAGAACAGAAAAAACCACTTTGTATACATAAAGCAATTGTATTATTGCAACTTAAATTTGAGAAAGGAGCAAGGGCTTTTGATTATATACAAGATCGAGAAGCTTATAAAGGACAATTGTTGAAGGATTATGGTTTTGCACCAGATGATGATTTAGAAGGTAAGTTTTATTTTAAAGAGGGAAAGTATGGCCCTGAATTAGTGGTGTTAGATAATGCATTGGTTAAAATGACCACCCTTGAAGCATTAGGAACCAAATATAGAAATAGCAATCAAGTTGGAAGGCATTTTGAAGTGCCACAACAACAGAAAAGTAAAGGAGCTAAAAAAAATAAAACTAAAAAAGTCAATCGTTTTGGTGTTGGTTATGCCTTTAATTTTTGGAAGGAGGACATGATGCCTGGCTTTGAAATCATCCCTATTGTTGGAAAATTGGATGAAGAAGAGACAGATATTGTATCCCATGTTTCGCCATTACTAACCCATTATGGAGCGATTAATACCAAATATATTCCTAAAATAGAAGATGAAGATATACAGATTTTTGATCATGTACAAGAGCTGAGTTGGCGATCTGTAGCAGATTTTGCTAGAGAAAATACAGAAATCAAAGTCTCCTATACTTGGAATATGGGAGGAGGGCATTATATTAGCCTTACTGATGCAGAAGTGGAGGAAAGCAAAGTATTACATGGCTATCTATATGGACATTTACAAGCCATTTTTGATCGCTTAGAAGGGAAAAGAATTTACAAGGTCATCAAGCCGAATAAACCAGTTACTATTAATAATATTGCATCTATTCGTTTATCCAAAGAGCAACTTTCTATGCAATTTGGGTTAAATGAAAGTGGAGAATTTTACCGATTAACTGGTTCCTTTTTAACAGTTTCAGGAGAAACACTAGAAATCAAGGAAGCCTGTTTGATGGGGGATCATATGGTGTTAAATAATAATGTCATATACCTTAAACGACAAGCCAATAACAAATCTTTATTCAAGGCCTTTATTGACAAACCCTCTATGAAGGTACGTCGTAAGGAATTATCTGCTTTATTACAACACTTTATCCTACCTATGCGGGATAAATTTCCTTTCAATATTGAGATTGACCTAACTATTATTGATAAAGAAATTGAACCTGAAAAAGAAATACACCTTAATGAGTCAGAAAACTATTTGATTATTCAACCACTCGTTGCTTATGATACAGATAATCGAGTGGAATTAAATGGAATGCCAGAAGTCGTGTACGAACAGAATGAGCAGATTGTTAGGGTTGGTAGAAATACAGCAGCAGAACAAGAATTCAAGACCTTTATAGAACAATTACATCCATCTTTCAAAGACCAACAAGAACGGACCAAAGGACTTTATTTCTACATAGACTATGAGGAAGTCATGAAAGAAATGTGGTTTGTCAAGTTTGTGGAGCAGTTACAAATAGAAAAAATAGGGGTTTATGGGTTTAATGAACTGAAAAACTTCAAATACAATATCCATCGCCCAGAGATGCAAATGAAAGTCAGTTCTGGAATTGATTGGTTTGATATTAAAGTGGATATTCGTTTCGGAGATCAGGTAGTGAGTTTACTAGAAGTACAACGGGCTTTGTTGAAAAAAGAGAAATTTGTCAAGCTTAATGATGGCACATTAGGGTTGATTCCTGAAGATTGGGTTGGGAAATATGCCACTTTATTTAAGCTAGGTAAAGTAAAAGGAGAAGAATTACAATTATCTAAACTACATTTTACCCTTATTGATGAACTTTATGATGAGATTGATAATGTGCAAGTATTAAGAGAGTTAAAAGAAAAAAAGCAAAGACTCAAAAATTTCCAAAGCATAGACCCAACACCTGTACCTGCTAAAATTTTGGCCACATTAAGGGCTTATCAAGAGGAAGGATTCAATTGGTTCAACTTTTTGGATAACTATGGTTGGGGAGGTTGTTTAGCAGATGATATGGGATTAGGGAAAACATTACAAGTATTGACCTTTATCCAACATCTCAAACAGAAATATGGTGATGTGGTGAATTTGGTGATTGTACCAACATCCTTAATATTTGTATGGGAAGAAGAGGTCGCCAAATTTTGTCCAGACTTAAAAATTTACCTCCATCACGGACCAGCAAGGGCTAGACATCGAGCAACAATTTTTGATGGACATGATATTGTGTTGACCACTTATGGCATTTTGACTTCTGATGTAGAACTATTTAGTAAATATGGTTTTCACTACATTATTTTAGATGAATCACAAGCGATTAAGAATCCATCTACTAAGCGATACAAAGCGGTTAGATTGTTGAAATGTCAGAATAGAATTGCTTTGACAGGAACACCGATTGAAAACAATACTTTCGATCTTTTTGCCCAGATGAATTTCCTTAATCCAGGGATGTTGGGGAGTATGGAGTTTTTCAAGCAGGAATTTGCGAATCCTATAGACAAACAGGGCAATAAGGCAAAGGTAGAGGAGTTGAGGCGTTTGGTCTATCCTTTTATTTTAAGAAGGACTAAAGAGCTGGTAGCGAAGGAGTTACCAGAAAAAACAGAAAGCATTCTATATTGTGAAATGGGAGTCAAGCAAAGAGGTGTTTATGAAGCTTTGAAGAATGAATATCGTTATAAAATATTAGAGAAAATTGAGGAAGATGGAATGGCGAAAGCGGGAATTTATATCCTAGAAGGATTGATGAAGTTGCGACAGATTTGTGATTCTCCTGCTTTGTTAAAAAATCAAAAAGAGGTAGTGCATGAGTCTGTGAAATTGAAAGAATTACTCGAACACATTACCGAAAAAACCAACGATCACAAAATATTGATCTTCTCTCAATTCTTAGGGATGCTTAATATGCTCAAAAACATGTTGGAAGAACATCGAATCCCTTATGAATATCTAGATGGGTCGATTAATCAGAAGGATCGACAACAGGCGGTGAAGCAATTTCAAACAAATGCTAAGTATAGAGTGTTCTTAATTAGTCTTCGTGCAGGTGGAGTAGGACTGAATCTTACCGCAGCCGATTATGTCTTCCTTGTAGATCCTTGGTGGAATCCAGCAGTAGAACAGCAAGCCATCGACCGTACTCATCGAATTGGGCAGACTAAAAAAGTTTTTGCTTATAAGATGATTTGTAAGAATACCATAGAGGAAAAAATTCTCAAATTACAAGGAAAAAAGAAGGCATTGGCAGCAGAATTAATCAGTACCGAAAAAAGCTTTATCAAAAAATTAACAAGAGAAGACGTAGAATATTTATTCAGTTAATGTAGGGACAAGGCATGCCTTGTCTCCCCCTATATACACGCCTTGTCCCTACTATATACACGCCTTGTCTCCCCCTATATAAATAATATAACCATTCATAAAAAACGATTGGGTAATATTCAAAATAATAAAAATGTCTTTTGTTGAACAAAAAAATAATCCTTATTGCCGTCTTTCTACATAAGAAATGCACTAAGTAAACGTTAGGAACAGTAAAAAAATGACGGATTTATTTTTTACTTGTTACTTAAAATAATTTAAACTAATTTTGCAGACTTATGAATAAATGGCCAGCAATAATTTTATCCATTAGCTTGTTATTGGCAAGTTTTCTGCTGTCTTCATGTGGTGAAACTTATCAGAAAGTACTAAAAAGTACCGATTTTGATTATAAGTATGAAAAGGCAATGGAGTATTATGAAAAAGAAGATTATCATAAAGCCATTCCTTTACTAGAAGAGTTACGGTCTTTGCATATAGGGGTAAAAGATGTAGAGAAAATTAATTTTTTATACGCCTACGCCCATTATTACCAGAAGGATTACCTCATGGCAGCCTATTATTTTAAAGGTTTCACAGAGTATTATCCCAAAAGTGTTTATGTAGAGGAATGTGAATTTATGGTGGGTTATTGTTATTATGAGATGGCTCCAAAGCCTGAACTAGAACAAACCTACACCCTAAGAGCGATTGATGGGCTACAATTATATGTCAATGCCTATCCCTATGGAGAATATGTGGAACGGTCGAATACTTTAATGGATGAATTGCGTAAAAAATTAGAGGATAAAGCCTATATCAATGCTAATCTTTATTATAAAATAAGGAATTATAAAGCAGCGATTAATGCTTTGCAAAATGTGTTGAAAGATTTTCCAGAAACAAATAGAAAGGAAGAAATCTATTACCAGATCTTTAAATCCAATTATCTTTTAGCACAAAGAAGTATAGAGAGCAAAAAAGAAGAACGCTTCAATAATACTGTAACGGCCTACTATCAATTGCTCGATAAATATCCTTCTAGTAAATATATCAAAGAAGCAGAACGGATTTATGATGCCTGTTCTAAAAATTTAGCAAAACTACAAACCAATGAGTAGAAAGAAAAAGTGGTATAATATCAATCCAAGTATTGAACCTCGTGATTTGGCAGACTTAGAGGAGAAAACAGGGAATATCTATGAATCTATCAATGTAATAGGTATTCGCTCTAATCAAATCTCTGCAAAATTACGAGAAGAATTGATCGCCAAACTAAATGAGTTTGCTTCTACTACAGATAGCTTAGAAGAAATTCATGAAAATAAGGAGCAAATTGAGATTTCACGTTATTATGAGCGGATTCCTCATGCTACATTGCTATCTTTTGAAGAGTTTACAGAAGATAAAATCTATTACCGAAATACTGGTCCTAGTGAAAAGAAGAAAAAATTGAGTCGTAAAAGAGGATCGTAAGTATAAGGAATAGTAAAGATGATTGTTCGTTGATTGAGCTATTTCAAAAAGAAGAAATAGGAAATGTATTAAGGTGATCTGATCAATGCTTAATGCAATAGCTTGGAATGCTTTTTAGCTGTTATTACAGGAAATATCAACGAAAGTCAAGTTAAAATAGTAAGTATAAACCAAATAGCACATGGAAGCAGTATGCTCATGTGCTATTTGGGTATTATCTGGTATGGTAGGAGATGTACTATTATACCTCATTTCAAAGGAACAGTTATTTTTTACTCGTTCCTAACACCAAGACACCCCAAAAATATGAAAGCTTCCCTAGACCGTAAAAATATTTTACTTGGTGTTTGTGGCAGTATAGCCGCCTATAAAACCGCTATGCTCTGTCGCTTATTGGTCAAAGCTGGTGCCAATGTGCAAGTTGTCATGACCCAAGCAGCGACAAGCTTTATTACGCCACTCACTTTATCCACACTTTCCAAAAGAAAAGTCATCACTCAATTTGCCGATAGCGAAACTGCTGTCTGGAACAATCATGTTGATTTGGGTTTATGGGCAGATGCAATGGTGATTGCGCCTGCAACAGGTAATACCTTAGCCAAATTAGCCAATGGACTTTGTGATGATGTATTAGGCGCAAGCTATCTTTCCGCTCGATGTCCTGTTTTTTTTGCGCCAGCTATGGACTTAGATATGTGGCAGCATCCAGCTACTCAAGCCAATATCCAAAAATTACAATCTTATAAAAATCAAATCATTCCTGTTGGCGTTGGGGAATTAGCTAGTGGTCTGTCTGGACCAGGGCGAATGGCCGAGCCAGAAGATATTGTGACTTATCTAGCTCAATTTTTCCGTCAGCAAATTCACAAACAACCTTTTAAAGGAATGAGCGTCTTGATTACAGCAGGACCAACTTATGAAGCAATAGATCCAGTACGATTTATTGGTAATCGTTCTTCGGGTAAAATGGGTATTGCTCTTGCAGAAGCAGCAAAAGAGTATGGTGCGGAAGTGGAACTGATTCTAGGGCCTACGCATCTTCGTCCACAGGTAGCTGGTATTAATGTGACTCCTGTGCAAAGTGCGGGGGAGATGTTTGAGGCAACGGTTCCGAAATTTGCAAAGGCGGATATAGCGATTTTAGCGGCAGCCGTAGCAGATTTTACCCCCATGCAAACCAGTACTTCCAAAATCAAGAAAAAAGGAGATGATGAAGGCTTAAATATCCCACTTGGCCGAACAAAAGATATATTGGCGACTTTAGGCAAACAAAAGCAAAGTCATCAAAAGCTAATTGGTTTTGCATTAGAAACGGATAATGAGGTGAGCAATGCGAAAGGAAAATTGACTCGTAAAAACTTAGATTTTATTGTATTGAATTCCTTAAAAGATAAGGGGGCTGGTTTTAAGCATAATACGAATAAAATCACTATATTAGATAAATACGATAATCAACAAGCATACGAATTGAAATCTAAAGCTGAGGTGGCTAGGGATATTCTCAATTATCTTGTTGGTTTGATGATGAAAACATAATACATATTCTATAGATAGCGTTTAATAGAGTTATACGAATACTATAACTACCTTGAAAATAAATAAACATGATGAATAAAATAAGTTATCTACTCATTATATGCTGCCTACTCATTTTAGGTAGCCGTATGACTACTTATGCACAGGAAATGAATGCTCAGGTGATTATTCAAACACCTAAGTTGCAAGTGGCAGATCCAAAGTTATTTAAAACCTTAGAAACGGAACTCCGTAACTTTGTCAATGAATCTCGTTGGACGAATGAAAATTTTCAGGTAGAAGAGCGTGTGGAGTGTAGTTTTCTAATCAGTATTATCGAAGAGGTATCTCAAAATACCTTTATTGCAAATATTACTGTACAATCTAACCGACCAGTATACAATTCTAATTATAATTCAATGGTCTTGAACCATCAAGATAAAAATATTAAATTTTCTTATTTTGAATATGAACCCCTAGAATTTAATGAGAATGGTTTTGAATCAGAATTGACATCTGTTATTGGTTATTATGTTTACTTAATTTTAGGCTTAGATTTTGATACTTTCTCTTCTATGGGAGGTAATCCTTATTATCAAAAAGCACAACAAGTCGTTTCTTATGCTCAAAGCTCTTCTAGTGAAAAAGGTTGGACTCCTTTAGATTATAATAGAGTGAACCGCTATTGGATTGTTGAGAATATGTTGAATAGTAAGTTTGCACCAATGAGACAAGCTGCTTATTCTTATCACAGAGAAGGCTTGGATATGATGTATAATGATACTAAGTCAGCAAGAACGAAAGTATTGAATGCGATGGTGACGGTACAAAATATGCAGAAAGCGCAGTCAAATTCTGCTGTTGTTCCACTTTTTGTTAATGCCAAAAATCAAGAGATTATTAGTATTTTCTCTGATAAAGAGGTTGCTTTTCCAGATAAAACGAAAGCCTATAATGCCATGATTGCTATTGACCCTGCGAGTATTCAAAAATATCAGAAGATCAATACCAATCCAAATAATTTGCCAGGTGGGATTACACTTGGTAGAGGTGGACGTAAGTGATGATGGAAATATAAAAGAGTAGGGGAATGTTAATAAATGTAAAATGCTAGGAAGCTTTACAACCATATCCTAGAGTATTATGTTGCTCATTATTAGTCCCTTACTAGTGTCAATTAAAAATAAACAATGAGTATTCAGGAAAAAATCAGTATACCCAAAGCCCAAAAAAAGGCACATACTTTAAGTATGCATGGTCATGATCGTGTAGATCCTTATTTTTGGATGAAAGAAAGAGAAGACCCAGAACTCCTAGCACATCTTCATACAGAAAATGCCTATACCAAAGCACAATTGTTGCATACAGAGGATTTTCAAGAACAAATTTATGAGGAAATTGTCGGGCGTATAAAAAAGAAAGATGTTAGTGCGCCTTATTTTCGTAGGGGATATTATTATTATACTCGCTATGAAGATCAAAAAGAGTATCCGATCTATTGTAGAAAAAAAGATAATTTAGAAGCATCAGAAGAAATTCTAATAGATGTTAACCAAGTAGCAAAAGGACATAGTTTTTGTAATGTAACAGAACCTGCTATTAGTATGGACAATCAACTGATGATTTACGGGGTAGACTTTGTAAGTCGTCGGCAATATACTTTACACATACAAAATATAGCGACTGGGGAAGTTTATGCTGAAAGTATTCCTAATACTTCTGGACGAGGCATGTGGGCAAATGATAATCAAACCTTTTACTATACACAAAAGAATAAAGAAACCCTTCGTGCAGAGAAAATTTTTCGGCATACATTAGGGGATGATATAGCCAATGATGAGGAAATTTATCATGAAACAGATGAAACCTATATTGTCTATGCTGGAAAATCCAAATCAGATCAATATATTGTTTTATGTTCTTATAGCACATTAGCTACAGAATTTCGGGTGATAGATGCGAATGATCCTAAAGCCAAATGGCAGGTGATTACAGAAAGAAAGCGCAATCACGAATATTTTGCTTATCACTATGAGGACTATTTTTACATTAGAACCAATCACGAAGCCAAAAATTTCCGTTTGATGCGTACTCCTGTAGGACAAACAGGGATGGAGCATTGGGAAGAAGTGATTCCACATCGAGCAGATGTTTTATTGGAATATGTAGAGATTTTTAAGGAGTTTTTGGTTGTAGGGGAACGCTCTGAAGGTTTACCACATTTGCGAATTATCAACTGGCAAAATAAAGAAGAACATTACATTCATTTTGATGAACCTGCTTATAATGCTTATTCAGGAATCAATTTGGATTTTAATACCAACTTACTCCGTTATAGTTATACTTCGATGACCACACCGCCTAGTGTAGTGAATTATAATATGCATACAAGGGAAAAGACATTGTTGAAGCAACAAGAAGTCATAGGGGATTTTAAAGTAGAAAATTACCAAACAGAGCGACTTTGGATACCTGCTAGAGATGGTCAAAAAGTCCCCTTTTCATTGGTTTACAAAAAAGGTACAGCTAAAGATGGAACTGCTCCATTATTGATGGTGGGTTATGGTTCTTATGGCTTTAGTTATGAAGTCTATTTCTCCGCTCCTGGATTGAGTCTTTTAGATCGAGGCTTTATTTTTGGGATTGCACACATTAGAGGAGGAGAGGACTTAGGACGAGCTTGGTATGAGGATGGTAAGCTCCTTAAAAAGAAAAATACCTTCAATGACTTTGTAGACTGCGCTCAATATCTAGTAGATCACGAATACACTAGCCCTGACCGACTCTTTGCACGAGGAGGAAGTGCAGGCGGATTACTAGTAGGAGCAGTAGCCAATATGCGTCCAGATTTATTCAAGGGCATTATTGCAGATGTACCATTTGTGGATGTGGTGACGACTATGCTAGATGATTCTATTCCGCTAACGACTGGGGAATATGATGAATGGGGGAATCCAAATGAGCAGGCTTACTACGAATATATGCTGTCGTATTCTCCTTACGATAATGTCAAGAAGCAAAAATATCCGCATATGTTGGTAACGACAGGTTTTCATGATTCCCAAGTGCAGTATTGGGAGCCAGCGAAATGGGTGGCAAAATTGAGGGATTGTAACCTTGGTGATACCAATATTTTGTTTGATGTGGATATGGATGCTGGTCATGGAGGGGCATCTGGTCGATTTTCTCGACACAAATTGACCGCTAAACAGTATACCTTTATGCTAGATTTGGTTGGTCGAATGGATTAAACGAATATGATCTAAAAGGAATGACCTGTCTATAACAATAGATAGGTCATTTTTGCTTTTATTGTTCCAAAGAGTACCTTTGTTTTTTTGATCTTTTCTCACAAATTTCAATCTTTTTTCATAAATTGTATGAAAAAATAACATGAATACAAAATCTATACTTTCTTACCTCTTAGTCGCTGTCTGCCTAACATTAGCTGCTTGTGGAGAAACGGCTGACAATCAGGAAAAAAAGGGCGATGCTGCTTATACAGAAACTACTACTGTTGATAAAGCAGATGCTAGTTCAGCAGAGACAACACCTGAATTGCGAACAACAGAAGTTAGTCCACAAGAAGCGGTGAAAATTGCGGAGGCTTTTGTGCGAAGGCAAGGTTATACGGAGCAAAAAGTAAACGTTAGTAAGGCGATTACTTTTGAGCAAGGGGAATTTGCTAGTGATACTGCCAAATTGCTAGACAATCGCCGCAATACGCTACAGGCTAAGGCGATGGGTGCAAGGCAGTATGGGAGTAATTTTAGTTGGGCGGTCGGTTTTCGTCAAATTCCTTATGAAAACAATATTGTCCGAGCGGTGATGATGGATTCACTAGGGAATAATGTCAAAATTGCGCCTCAAGTGGTTAGGGAAGATTGGATTATGGGGAATAATCAACCGCCACCGAAACAGGATGAGAATTAGTAGACCTACATCATGTAATCAACACCCATAACATTTAACACTATTATGAATATCAACTACACTGCAACAACTCTAAAAGGTTTAGAAGAAATACTAGCACAAGAACTCACTGATTTAGGCATTACCGTTACCAATATTGGCAATAGAGCGGTCAGTTTTGAGGGTAACAAAAAACAAATGTATCAAGCCAATTTACATTTGCGAACTGCCTTACGTATTCTTCAACCTGTCTATCAATTTTCTGGGCGTACAGAACAACAACTGTATCGCCACATCCACAATTTCGATTGGACAAAATACCTGAAATTAGACCAGACCTTTGCCATTAATACGGTGGTTCATTCCAAGCTTTTCAGGCATTCCAAATACGTGGCTCTTAAATCTAAAGATGCCATTGTAGATCAATATCGCAAACGCTACGGCAAACGACCTTCCATAGATGTCGTCCAACCAGACTTGCGCCTACACCTGCATTTACAAGAAGACATTTTTACCATTTCCCTAGATAGTTCGGGGGATTCCTTGCATCGTAGGGGCTATCGCTTGGAGCGTAATAAGGCTCCATTGAGTGAAGTCCTAGCGGCTGGTATGATTCAATTATCAGGCTGGAAAGGGGAGACGCATTTCCTTGATCCGATGTGTGGTTCTGGTACAATTGTGATTGAAGCGGCTTTATTGGCGAGTAATACGCCACCAGGCTTATTGCGACCACATTTTGGCTTTCAATCTTGGCAAAATTATGATCCTGAGCTTTGGAAAGAATGTGTCGAGGAAGGGCAAGCACAAATCAAAGATCCCCAATTCCCCATTTTTGGCTCCGACATCAATCGCCCTACTGTACAAATCGCTAGAAACAATGTGGTACGGGCAAAAGTAGATGAATGGGTGCGAGTGTCCGCCAAAAGGTTTGAAGAGCGTCAGCCGCCTTCTGGTGAGGGAATTGTCATTATGAATCCGCCTTATGGGGAACGGCTGAGTTTGTCGGAGGTCAATAATTTCTACAAAATGATTGGTGATCGCCTCAAGCATCACTACAAAGGCTACAAGGTTTGGATTATTAGTGGCAATACGGATGCCATGAAGCGAATCGGCTTGCGTACTTCCAAGCGGCTTTGGTTAAAGAATGGTCCGCTGGATTGTAAATTTTATTGTTATGAGTTGTATTGACTTGGAGTGGGGGAGTTGTTTATTTTGATCGTTTTTGTTTTTTGAAAAAAGTGTAATAAGGCTTCCGAACTTGACAGGTCGCTCCGATGGAGCTTTTTTCCTTGTTTTTGTTTTTTCCACAAACAGCAAGGCTCCTACAGAGCTAATACTATAGCTCCGTAGGAGCCTGACTGTCTGTAGAAAAACGAATGAAGAAATAGAGAAAAGCTCCATCGGAGCGATCTGTCAAGTTTAAAGTGGTAGTCAATAAAAAAATCAAGGATTTAGGACTTGAATGACTAGTCGATTTTAAGGTATTTTCTTTTCAATGCTTCTTCTAATTAGTTTGTCGTTGATCTTTTTGATTAGGCTTTCTTGTATTTTTAATCATTGACTTTTCACAAGCTCCAAAATTTTCAAAATTCATTTGTCCTTGAATTAAAGAAACCTTATTGGCTCCACCTTCATAATTCCAATCTTCAAATTGAATGGGGTCATCTTCCCAAAAACAAATTTCGCAAACTTGATAAGTCCCTGAAGGTTTTTCTGCTAGTGTATTGTATCCACAACAGGGACAGAAAAATTTGTTGTTTTTAGGTGTCATATTTAACTATCAATTTCAAAGTTTATATTGTCTGTTTCAATGGTTAGGAACAAGTGAGAAATAAGTTTACAGTTTTGATTAGGTAAATTTGACACTAGGCGAGGCTTTTTAACGAAGTATAGGGTTAAATTTATCAATCAAAAT
>JAHDFT010000517.1 GCA_020628015.1 Bacteroidota bacterium | reverse complement strand
TATTTTAATGATGCTCAAAGACAAGCCACTAGAGATGCTGGAAAATTAGCAGGCTTAGAAGTCCTACGGATTGTCAATGAGCCAACGGCTGCTAGTCTTGCCTATGGACTTGGTTTGGCGCAAGAAGAACAAAAAACAATTGCGGTTTATGATTTAGGGGGTGGAACTTTTGATATTTCTATACTTAATATTGACGGTGGTATTTTTGAGGTATTATCGACTAATGGGGATACCTTCTTAGGCGGAGATGATTTTGACCGTGCGATTGTAGATTATTGGATCGAGACAAATAATATTGACCCACAACGATTAAGTAGCAATAAATCACTAGCACAAGCCTTACGTATCCAAGCAGAGGAGGCCAAGAAAGCATTGAGTCAGAAGGATGCTTTTGAAACAAGCATAAAGGATGGCGAACAAGCCTTAAAACTCAGTATAGACCTTATTAATTTTGAAAAATTGATCCAGCCCTTGGTCGCAAAAACCATTGACAATTGTAAAAATGCCCTAAAAGATGCTGAATTGACCACTAAGGATATTGATGAAGTCGTTTTGGTGGGTGGATCTACTAGAGTGCCTTTGGTTAAAAAGGCTGTAGGTGATTTTTTTGCTAGAAAACCACATGACCGCCTCAATCCTGATGAAGTCGTTGCCTTAGGAGCTGCTGTGCAAGCAGATATTTTGGCAGGAAATAATAAAAATTTCCTCTTGCTAGACATTAGCCCACTTTCTCTAGGTATAGAAACAATGGGAGGATTGATGGATGTAATTATTCCTAGAAACTCTAAAGTTCCTGCTAGGGCTGCTCGTCAGTATACAACACATTTGGATGGTCAAGCGAATATGCGAATTAGTGTTTTTCAAGGGGAAAGAGATTTGGTGCAGGATAACCGAAAACTTGGAGAATTTCACCTTAAAGGCATTCCTGCCATGCCTGCTGGTCTAGCCAAAGTACAGATTAGTTTTACTATTGATGCAGATGGGATTACTACTGTCGAAGCCAAAGAATTGCGTTCTGGTGTTGCCCAACAAATCGAGGTACGTCCGCAATATGGTTTATCTGAAGAGGAAATGGCTTTGATGTTATTGGATTCGGTAAAAAATGCCCAAGCAGATAGAGATGCAAGAGGTTTGCAGGAAGCAGTTGTGGAGGCAGAACAGATGATAACAGTCACCGAACGATTTATACAAAAAAATAGTGATTTATTGTCTAAAGAAGAATTGGCAGGCACCAATAATTTAATGGAGGATTTGCGAGCTACTTTAAGTAAAACGGAACGAGATAAGAATGAATTACAGGGTAAAATTGAAGCTCTTAACGAATTTACTCGCCCCTTCGCAGAACGCCTGATGGATAAGGCACTTGGTAAGGCGATGAAGGGGAAAAAATTGGTATAATACCAAAATTAACACAAACCCCACAAACTACCAGGCAGAGCTTGTACAACTCCTTTTAACTCTAAGCTCAATAATAAGGCGGCTATTCGGCTACTAGATAACTCTAAACTGCTATTAAGGCGGTCGATGGGACATTCTGGAAAGACTTTCAATAGCCGCACTACCTTTTCTTCCTCATCGGTCAATTCAACAAAGAGTTGTTTTTGAATACCTGCCTTGCTATCTACTGTTTTTTCCCAACCCAATTGACTAGGAATTTCCTTTGGAGAAAGAATCAACTCCGCTTTACTATGCTTAATCAATAAATTACAACCACTCGACCATTTATCATTAATTCGACCAGGAAAAGCGAAAACATCTCTATGATAGGAATTGGCGAGATTGGCAGTAATCATACTCCCTCCCTTATTAGCCGTTTCTACAATAATCGTAGCATCTGACATACCTGCTACAATTCGATTTCTCATAGGAAAATTACAACGATCAGGAAAAGTACCACTAGGCAATTCTGATAATAAACCGCCACCTTGTTCGGTCATTTGTTTGGCTAAAAGCGTATGTTGAGCAGGATAAATTCGATCTAAACCATGTGCCAATACACCGATAGTAGGCACCTGATTATCTACACAAGCCTGATGTGTTGTATAATCGACACCATAAGCCAAGCCACTAATCACCAAAGGCTCATAAGCTGCTAATGTTTCTATGAGTTGATAACACAATTTCTTACCATAACGAGTCGCATTCCTAGTACCAACGACACTAATAATTCTTGCTTCATTGAGATTTGTTCGTCCTTTTTGATAAAGCAGCAAAGGTGCATCTGAACAGGTTTTCAAACGTCTTGGATAAGCTGGTTCAAAATAAAAGCAAACTTGCAGTTTTTGTTCTTCAATAAATAGCAATTCACGTTCTGCTCGTTCTAAAGCTCTTAGTCTATGGTTGATAATAGCTTCGGCTTGTTTGATTCCAACCCCTGGAATCTTCATTAATGCCGACTTTTTGGCTTTCAAAGCAGTGGCTGGATCACCACAATAACTCACTAAGGTTTTTGCATTAATCGCTCCAATTCCAGGAATAAAGGTTAGCGCAATGCCATGTTGTAAAGTCTCGTAATTCAACTGCTTGTTTTTGGAAGGTATTTGAATAAGTCATCATACCAAACTTAGTAAGTAATAAGCAAAAAATAAATTAGTCCTATTTGTTCGTTTAATTTATAGCTAAACGAGGCAAAAAACGTAGACGATGCGAGCATCGGCGAGGCTTTTTAAAGAAGTATAGCGGCAAATTAAACAACAAGATGTCAGTTTATTTTTTAGCTGTTACTCGTACTATTTGGTATAAAAGATCAAAACTATCATCTATAAGACTTCCAAGCAGCTTATTTTTCCCGATCTAATACACATTAATTT
This sequence comes from Bacteroidota bacterium, assembly GCA_020628015.1. GTDB lineage: Bacteria > Bacteroidota > Bacteroidia > Chitinophagales > UBA2359 > JAHDFT01. Next base: position 313 of record JAHDFT010000517.1, on the reverse strand, counting down.
TCCTAGTTCTAAGATATTTGTGGGGGAGTTTATCTTTGGCATGATATATCTTTTGAGTGCATGACATATTGAGGGAAAGGTGTAATCCTTATTATGAGGGTTTTATACTTAGACTTGGGTATGTTAGCTATTTTTCTTAATGACCGCATAGCGGTCACAGTACGTTAGCCAATAAAAGTCCCCCCAACACCTCGACCCTAGCAGGGTCGCACTCTACCGAATTGCATCAAAAATCCCCCAATATGTCATACACTCATATCTTTTATTCTAGCCCTGAAGGGGCAAAAGCAATAGCGTAGGGCATCGCCCTACG
>JAHDFT010000031.1:14152-19359 GCA_020628015.1 Bacteroidota bacterium | reverse complement strand
ACAACTCAATCTTGTGATGATGGTGATCCTTGTACAACTGGTGAAATGGAAACGATCTTTACTGCTGATAATAGTATTTGTGTGGCTTGTGGTGGTGGAACCCCAGCTGATGCAGACATGGATGGCGTACCTTGTGCAACAGATTGTGATGATAATGATCCAAACATTGGCGCACCTGGTAGTGCTTGTACAGATGCTAATGGTGCTGCTGGTACTTTGGATGCTAACTGTTCTTGTGTAGTAAGTGGTGGTGCTGGATGTCCTGCTGGTACAACAACTATTTTAGATGAAAACTTTGATGGATGTACACAGCCTGCTGACTGGACAACTACACATACAGATGCGGCTGGTAATACATTAGGTACTTGTACAGATGGAACTAGTGGTTTCAGCTTTGATTGTACAGGTGGTTATCCTGATTCTTCTACTGGTGGACCAAATGCTGGTTTCTCTGGTTGTCAAGCTGTATTTAATGATGATAATATTGGTTCAAGTATAGTAGGTATTGGTTGCTTGGTTTCTCCTGTTCTTGACTTAAGCGGTTGTACAAATGTTACCTTAAGCTTTGACTGGCAAAATGAAGATGCTGGTGGTGGAGATCTTATCGTTGAGTTAGATGGTAATCAAATCTTTAGTACTTCTGGTGATGGTAATGGGTCTGAAAGCATTACTTTAACTGGTGGAACAGCTACTTCACAAATTAGCTTCTGCTATGATGATGAAGGTTCTTGGGCTTGGGGATTTGCACTTGATAATATATTAGTTTGTGGTGATTGTGCGCCTCCTCCTACTTGTCCTACAGTTTATAATGTAGATTGTAATGATCAAATCTCTAGTGGAACGTCTAGCTTATTCTCTTATAATGTTAGAGAGTTTTGTATATCTGGTGGAACACCTCCTTATACTTATGAGTGGAGTACAGCAGGTTATGTAAGACATGCGATATTATACAATGATGGTACTGGATTAAAAGGAAGAGTGATTTATGATGATAACGCATCATGGGCTGTGACCATTTATGATGCCAATGGTTGTACAGATGCTAACTGGGAATTCTCTAATAATGTCATCGGTGGCGGTGGTACTAATGAAGTCGTAGATGTGGATAGTGCAGATATTACTGGTGATAACTGTCTGACACTTGGTTTGGGTGCTTATGAAGGTGCTATTACTGTCACAGCAACTGGTGGTTCTACAGGCAGCTATACTTATGATTGGAGTGGTCCTTTTACTTGGGATGGTACTGGTCAGGGAACCAACAGCATCTCTAATTGTCCTTCTGGTTGGTATAGTGTAACAGTAACTGATACAGGTACAGGTGGTACTGGAGCCAATGTTGGAATGGGCGACCAAGCTATTGAATGGTTCTGGGTGCCTTGTGAAAGAGGTGGTGGAAGAGGTAAGATTGCTAATAATAATCTTGTGATCTTCCCACAACCTGTTAGTGATATGGGACAAATTGAATTTGGAACAGCAGTTGGTGGTAATACAGAAGTACAGCTATTTAGCTTAGATGGTAAGCAAATCGCAACGATATTCAGTGGTCAATTAGAGGCTGGTGAATGGAGAGTGATTAACTTCGATGCTTCTGTCCTAGACAATGGTTTGTATTTACTACAAATGACTGATGCTTCAGGTAATGTAACGACTAAGAAGATGACTGTAGTAAAATAATGTAGATTATATAAATAATAACTACACGATGACGGGGATATAAAGAAGGCTGTAAAAGCTTGCTGATATGGCTTTCTTTATACCTCAATAGCATCTTTAGAGTAAGCCAGTTCATAATTAATGGACTGGCTTATTTTTTTTAGATCTAATGCAACGTATTTTTAGAATAAAGCTATCTCTTTAATAAAATGACGGACGATATAAGAATTTATGACCATTCTCAGACTAATTTCAACACTTTAAAAGCGATTATTTTTCACTCCCTAAATGATCAAATATATGAGCATCCATTGTAAAATGATTGTTGTGCAGTTATGCTGTCTATTCCTAGTACAACAAGCCCAAGCACAGTTTGAGGTAGGGACATATGCTAGTGTTAATATGGAATTATGTGATGAAATATGTGAAAGAAGGATAGAGCCCAGAGGATTTAGTGCAGGTTTGATGAGTCATTATAATTTAAAACCAAAGTTAGATGTTGCTGTAGGCCTGCTGTATAATAGAACCTATGTAGGAAAAGCATTAATGGGTTGGTGCGCTACACCACCATTAGATTTTGTAGATATAAAAACAGAAAATATAGAGCTACAAACCCGTCTACGTTATCATTTCTTAAACTTAGACAATATTAGTGCTTTCACTTCTGTAGGGTTAGCTCAATTTGCAGCAACCAGATACTTTTTTAATGGAATGCGAATAGATCAAAATCAACAAGCAGTCAGGTATCGTTTAGCTGGATTGTTGAATCTTGGAGGGAAAATACGACTCAATCAGGCAATAAGCTTAGAAATGACTTATGATATCAAGTATTTTTTTCGTGATGGTATTAGGTATGAAAAGCCATATATACGAGGCTTTTCATTTAGTTTACTTAAAAAGATAAGGCATTAATCATACTTTTCTTGATTTACTTAAACAGAATATCAATGTATCGGCTAGTATGGTTGAAAAGATTGGCAAGAAAAAATAATCAATTACTAACACACACCATATATCAGGAACAAGTGAAAAATAAGTTTACAGTTTTGGTTAGGCAAATTTGAAGCTAGACGAGGCAAAAAACGTAGACGATGCGAGCATCGGCGAGGCTTTTTAACGAAGTATAGTTTAAAATTTGTCAACCAAAATGACAAGTTATTTTTTTACTGTTCCTCACCTAAATTAAATACAAACATCAATGAAACAGTACAGTAAAATAATTTTCACCTATATCTTAATATTGTTTTTAGGCTATCAGGCACAAGCACAAATAGAGATAGGTGCCTATGCAAGCAGAAATTGGCAATTAAATCAGCATAATAATATAGAAACGAGAAGTCAGAGTGTAGGCTTTATGGGACATTACACACTAAAAAATAATGTGGATTTATCTTTTGGTCTATTATATAATAACACAGATATTGGAGAAGTCCTAGCAAAGAAATTTTTTGAACCATGTCTAGTTGACCCTCCACAGTATATGGATGTACAAGCAGGAAATATTGAAGTACAGACTCAACTTCGTTATCGTTTTTTTAATACAAAACGTATTAGTTATTTCGTGTCTATAGGAGCCAGTCAGTTATTTAAGGTTGGAGATTTTATGGAAGGTTATCTTATACCTAATAATGTGAGAGGTAATAAGGAATCCATACTAGAACAGGAACCTAAACTCGAATTAATGTATCGTATTACACCTATTTTAGGAGCAGGAGGTAAAATAAAGTTAAATGAAATATATAGCTTAGAATTGGCTTACGATCTAAGACGTTTTTCCAAAAAAGAGGTTAGTTATACTAATAAATACTTTTTAGGTTTGTCTGCTAGTGTAGTGAAAAAGATTGGGAAGAAGGAATAATCGAGCTTGATAAGGATAAAATTACCTCTTTTATGATCACTTAGTTTGACTTAACTATATTTGCGATTATATCATCCTATTTTACAGTCATTGACTTGACTGACACCCAATTAAAACGAAAAGCATTGTTACATTCACCTTTTATACGCCTTTTACCCTTCTTATTTTGCTATATTTTATTAGTATTTTTAAATACACCATCCCATTTAGTAGGAGATGAAGGTCGATATTTACAATTCGCACAAAATTTACTAGAAGGACATTATGCCAATCCTGGCTCCAAATCACTTTGGAACGGGCCAGGCTACCCCTTATTCCTTGCCCCCTTTATTAAAATCGGATTGCCGACTAATGCCCTTCGTTATCTCAATGCTTTTTTACACTTTTTGAGCTTAGTACTCTGTTTTTACACCCTCCGACAATATCTAAGCAATAAAGCAACTTGGTTCACCATCATCCTACTAGGACTCTATTGGATGCCTTTCAAAGACATTGGAGGTATTTTATCAGAAACGTATACCTTTTTTCTTATCAGTAGCTTAATGTACACCATTAGTCATCTTTTCCATGATTTACGACAAGGAAAAGGGGAAAAAAAGCTCCTACAAAGCAAATGGTTCTGGCTATCTGGTATTTGTTTGGCTATATTGACCCTAACTAAGGTAATTTTTGCTTATGTCTTATTGATTTTATTGATTGTTCTGATTAGTGTTTGGATTTATAAAATAATACATGAAAAGTGGAGTAGGGTAGAGAAGACCAGTCAAAGACAATGGGAAGGAGTGAGTATGATGGTCATTGCCTTAGCGTATTGGTGTTGCCTGCCTTATTTGGGCTATACCTATTTCTTAACAGGTAAATTATTCCATTGGTCAGATGCAGGAGGAATGTCGATCTACTGGATGAGTACGCCTTGGCCAGAGGAATATGGGGACTGGCAAAATATGAATTTTACGACTAGTAAAGGTGTAGTAGGAGCCACAGAAAAATTTCAAGCCCATCACGGTATATTTTTTGAAAAAATCCGAAATTTAGATGCTTTAGAACGAGATGCAGCCTTTAAAGCAGTAGCCTTTAAACAAATTAAAGAGCATCCGAATAAATTTATTAAAAATTGGCTGTGTAATATTGGCCGGATGTTATTCAATTACCCCTTTTCCTATTATCCTCAATCCCTCAGTACTTATGGGAATATCGTTCCTAATATGTTTATCCTAGTATTTATACTACTTTTTCTTTTGCCTACACTAAGATACTGGCTACATTTACCCTATGAAATGCGTCTTTTACTCACTTTAATAAGCATTTATCTGGTTGCTTCCTCTTTCGTAAGTGCCTATCCTCGAATGTTTTACATTACTATTCCTATCATCATTTGGTGGTTGGCTTGGATGTGGACAAAATTGATTCGGTGGAATAAGTTGGATATAATAGACTTGGCGTAATGTTATGTGTTTGATTTGTGTATTCATAATATGAAATAAACAAATATTTGCCGTTTACCACAAGAATCTAACCATTCGCCACAAAAAATATAAAAGCTGCTTTTTTTTGCTGATATTTGAAGTGCAATCAATGAGTTACATAAGTGATTCATTTTGCACACAAATAATCCGGTAGAGTTTTAAAATAAAGAACTAAAGGCTGAGTTTTTGGTTGATCATTTAATCAAAAGCTTGGTCTTTTTTTTTGAACT
>JAHDFT010000031.1:3498-14052 GCA_020628015.1 Bacteroidota bacterium | reverse complement strand
ACTATATCGAACATAGGTTGATTGTCAATTGTATAAACTGATTGTACTATTAATCCAATCATTACTTTAATCAACCAAAGATGCCCACTAATAATACAAGTGATGCTAAGATTTTTTCTCCTTCTGTTCGTAAACGCAAAGCTTATTATACTGCTTTTCGAGTATTTATGAGTTATTTGTGGTTAAAGATCAAGAGTAAATTTTTAGGAAAAAACTATTTTGACCGCAAAATCAACCAATTACACCTCAAAAATGCCGATCTGATCAAAGAACGAGTACAAGAGCTACAAGGCTTGTTCATTAAATTTGGGCAATTAATTTCCAATCTGTCGAATGTCTTACCTGAAGAATTTAGAGCTCCCTTAGAAGAATTGCAAGACCATATTCAAGCCAAACCCTATTATGAAATTGAACAGACCATAAAAGAGCAATTAGGGAAGTTACCTGAAGAGATTTTTACAGATTTTACTAAAGAACCCTTAGCTGCCGCTTCCATTGGTCAGGTACACCGAGCAAAACTGAATGGAGAAGAGGTTGTTGTAAAAATTCAACATCGAAATATAGATAGCATTGCAAAGGCAGACTTAACCATACTCAAAAATCTGGTCAAACTGCATGGTTTCTTTATGCATATGGAGGGCTTAGAACATACCTATGAGCAGGTTAAATTGATGATACAGGAAGAGTTGGATTATAAGAAAGAGATACAGGCGATGCAAAAGATTAGTGATAATCTACAAGAAGTTCCTGAATTGCGAATTACCATTCCGAAGGTCTATCACCAGCACAGCACCTCAAAAATCCTAGTAGCTTCTTATTGTGAGGGAACGAATATTGGTCATCTCAAAGAAATTAAATCTTGGGGAGTTGATTTAGAAGATTTAGCCAAACGCTTATTGGAATTGTATTGCAAAATGATTTTGATTGATGGCTTTTATCATGCTGATCCCCATCCTGGTAATATATTAGTGAATAAAGAAGGAGAAATTATTTTACTAGATTTTGGAGCTGTAGCGCATCTAAGTGAAGCTACTAAAAAGGCTATTCCTGAGTTAATCGAGGCAGTAGTACGTAATGATACTACGGATACTGTCGCAGCATTACGCAAAATGGGCTTTCTAGGTTCGGATAAAAATTCTAAGGCTTATGTAGAGAAGCTAATTGATATTTTCAAAGAATTCTTACAAAACGAAGTACAGCTAGATGGCTTGAATTTCCAAAATATTCAATTGAATTCAGGTTTGTCTTCTATTGCTTCTATCATTAGAAAAGTAGATTTGAGAGAAGTATCGAATAATATCCGCATTCCAAAAGATTATATTTTACTTAATCGAACAATTGTACTTTTACTAGGAAATGCTTTTCAATTAGCTCCTAAGCTCAATATTTTACATGTCATTCGCCCTTATATCCAAAAACACGTCCTCAGCCAAGAGGACGGATTGACCGAGTTGATTATCAACACCTTCAAAAATCAAATCACCACCGCTGTATCTATCCCTAGTGATTTATCTCGCTACCTCAAAAACGCCAATGAGCAGGAATTGGAAGAGGAGGTGCGAGGGGTAAAAAATGCCATCCAGAAAATCTATTTCTTAGGACAGCAGTTTTTGTATAGTTTTATTTTGGTTGCGCTGGTTTATTTTTTGAATAGTGCTAGTATACCTCAAACTAATTTTGTCCATAATATACATTTGGGGCTTATTATTTTTTTTAGTTTTTTATTGGTGAGGGCTTTTTGGAGGGATGGGAAGGTGAAGTAAAAGGTGAACTCTGCTTTTTCAAATCCTGTTTATTTTACTGATTATCGTATTGACATGATCAAGACCAAACAATAACTTTCTACTATCAATATCCATCCAATAGAAAAGTGTTGTAATTTTGGTGTATTTATCAGAGGTATAGTTTGTATCAATTACTGGAAGACGTGATCTAAAACATATTGGTTCATGATGTGCTATTCTATTTCTAATTTTATTCAGATGTGCTAATTCTCTAAATATGAAAATATTATTGTATTGAGTGTTTCTTGTACTTCTGGGCTTATTTGGTAAGATTTGTAGTAAGTTTCTTCCTGTTGCACGAAACTGATTTGCTGCAAACATATATCGCCAAAAACCAAACCCAAGTTCTGTTACAAGTTTATGATGAGAGTAATTAGATCCAAGCTTTAAAATTGCTTCATTTATATTGGTAGCAGTTAGATGGCAATAGCTAGTGTCAAAAAAGCCTCCTTGTGAAGCTCCACTTCTTAACCAATTATTGCCTATAGTTGCTATGAAATGCTGGTCGATTTTATTTCTTAAAGCTACTTCGAAGCAGCTAATAATTGTAAACATCTCTTGAGACAATTTGAGGTTATATCTATAGAGTGTTTGAGCCTTTCTTGTATCACCCCCACAAGCTAATTTATAACGATTTATTCTTGGTGAAGACATAACTTGCTCAAAGTCAGTATATTTCATTAAAAATTGCTTTTTTGAATTAATTTTCTTATATTTGGACTATCTTATTCCCAGTAGCCTCTGAATGTTCAAGCTATTGGGTTTTGTTTTTTATGTACCTCCATCTAATAGTTCCATTAATAGATAAAGTAATTAAGTTGAATTAATAAAATAGTGTTTTAAATCCTTCCAGAGTACTTGTTTTCTTTTGCATAAATTAATCTTTTCCAATTTATACTAAATACTGAAAATATCCAAGAATTTTATTAGCAAACTTTAATAATTTTTAGTTTTTTGTAATGATTGTTTCTATTTCAGGTGTTTTGATACTTTTTTCATTATAAATATATGGTAAAACAGACAACATATAATAATGTAGTTGATTACTTTATTGCCTTATCAAATGAAACTGGCAATCTGGTATCAAATTTAAAGCTCCAGAAGTTATTGTATTATGCACAAGCTTGGCATTTAGCCTATTTTGGTGAGCGGTTAATAATAGATGGAGTGTTTCAAGCATGGGTACATGGTCCTGTTTTACCACAAGCATATCAAGATTTTCAAGAATTCAGTTGGAAACCAATAGCTAAAAATGGTTTGGGTCAAGAATTTATAAATCAATTTTGTAGTGAAATCGTTAATCAAGAACAATGTGAGTTACTTAATGATGTTGTTGATGAATATTTTGGAATGACTGCATTTAAATTAGAAAAGTTAACTAATTCCGAAGATCCGTGGAAAACTGCACGAGGTGATTTAGCTCCAGATGCCCCTTCAACCAATATTATCACCGACCAGTCAATAATTGACTATTATCAGCAATTTTTAGTAGAATATGGCTAATAAAAAGTTTAATAGACCTAAGCATAAGAAACAATCTGCAATCGCTAAAGCCAAAGAAGCAATAAAATTCGATTCTAATTCTCGATTGAGTTTTTCTTTTAAATATTTTGTTTTAAATAATAAGTTCAATCCATATATAAAGGAAGTTACTTATTTTTCGGTTTTCCTAGAAAGGCTTAAAGATTTATCTCAATTAACTCCACAAGAAATTTATTCCAATAGAAGTAAGGCTTTAAGGGCACATCCAATTAGTTGGGAAGATACTACTGAGTCTTCATTTGGAATTCCAAATGAAGAAAATATAGTTGCTATTCCCTATCAATTTGAATTATCTGCTAATGAACATGGAAGGGTACATGGATTTTTTGTTGATACAATATTTTATATTCGATGGCTTGATCCTAACCATAATCTCTACAAATAAAATTGATAATATATCTCAACCTTAACTTTTTTAAAAAAATCATCCCCCCTGATCAATCAACTTATACCCCTGACCATGCACATTCATAATCTCTATAGAAGCATCCTTTTTGAGGTATTTTCTCAATTTGGTGATAAACACATCCATACTTCGTCCAGTAAAATAATTATCATCTCCCCAGATGGTTTTTAGCGCATAATTTCGAGCTAAAATCTTATTTTTTTGCTGGCAGAGTAGTTTTAACAAAGAAGCCTCCTTGGTAGTCAATTTAGTTGTATTATCATCAAAAGTTAAGGTTTGACGGACGTGATTGAAGACATAAGTACCAATCACAAACTCATCCCGATTTTCATCCTCCTTAGCTTGTTGCTGCTGCTTACATCGACGCATAATTGCATCAATACGCAATTGCAGCTCCTCCATGCTAAAAGGCTTGGTAATATAGTCATCTGCACCAATTCGGAAACCCTCCACTCGATCTTCTTTGAGAGATTTTGCAGTTAGAAAAATGATCGGGACTTCTTTATTGATCGCACGAATTTTCTTGGCCAAGCTAAAGCCATCCATAATAGGTAGCATGACATCCAGGATGCACATATCGTAATTATCACTATTAAAGGCATTAAAGCCTTCTTCCCCATTACCACATAAATAGGTCTGATACCCTTTGAGCATCAAATATTCCTGTAAAATATCTCCTAAATTGGGATCATCCTCGACGAGTAATAATTTTGTATTGGTCATTGCTAATTTTTGATTAATGAAATGTGATGAATTAGGTGGTTAATAGACCTACTTCAAAGGAATACTAAATTCAAAAGTACTCCCTTTGTTCAATTTACTGTAAGCACGAACATTTCCTCCATGATGGTCAGTCATGAGCTTGACATAACTCAAACCGAGCCCAAAACCCTTGACATTATGAATATTACCTGTAGAAACACGGTAAAACTTGTCAAATACTCGCTTCAATGCCTCTTTGGACATGCCAATGCCATGATCTTTAATCGAAACGGTAACGAATTGATCATCTGATCTAGTATACACCTCAATTAGAGGAGCTTCTTGGGAGTATTTTATGGCATTATCCAGCAAATTATAAATAATATTGGTCAGATGGAGTTTGTCGCCCAGCACCTCTGTTTGAGTCGCATTAAATACATGAGAGATTTGTCCATGCTGTTTATCTACCTGTAAAGCCGTCTTCTGAACCGCTTCTTCTAGTAAATCATGCATATTAAGAGCTTCCATTTTCAATTTAAGATTACCCTTCTCCAATCTAGCAAATTGAAGTACTTTTTCTACATGACTTTGTAGACGGAAATTCTCATCCTGAATAATGGTCGCATAGCGATTCAGTCGGTCAGGTGATTTTTGTAAATTCTGGTCTGTCAACATTTCACAGACCAATTTTATAGTAGAAATAGGTGTTTTGAGTTCATGGGTCATATTATTGATAAAATCCGTTTTCATATCCGATAGATTTTTTTGTCGGATAATGGATTTTATGGTATAACCAAAGGTCAAAATAATCATTAGATTAAAAAATAAGGAAGAACCAAGCATCATACTAGAGCTATTCCAAACATAGTTTTCTTCTTCTGGAAAGTGTAGTAATAATTCTCCTGGTCTTGAAAATATTTCATCCTTATAGACTAGCTTTTTGTAATTAGTTTGTAGCAAGTTGTCCGATATTTCGGGTAAATTGGCGTAGTAAATACAACCAGCTTCTGTACGTAAGCAATATTCATAAGGGATATTGATGCCTTCATCTGCTAGGGAATTATTTAGGATAGAATCTAGTATGCTTGGGTTAATTCTTTCCTCTACAGGCTTGTCTCGCATTGCCCATTCGATAGCCAATTGAGACATTTCTTCTATTTGTCTGACCCAACGTTCCTTGATATTGGCTTTATCTGAGAGGCGAGCAAGTGCAAGATGATCCTGTACCTGTTCGGCCCAAAAAGCGTCAATATCTTCTTTAATAACTGTTCTTATACCAGATTGATCTTGAATAATTTCTACAGAATAGGATTGACCATTATTATCAACAGGCGTACCTGTAGGCGGATTGTAAACATATTTATTGCGACGATAAGAAATAGCCACATCATCGTTTACTTTATATCTTTTCAACTCATCCAATATATCCTCTCTAGTTTTTACCTTTCGTCCATTAATGCTCGTAATAATGTCATTCTTGCGGATACCAGCCCGCTCTGCTGGACTGCCTGGAATTACCTCTGCCACAGTTACGCCTTCTTTACGTGGAGCCATATTACTACTCAACTGAATCCCTAAATAGGCATTATTGGTATTAATGGTATCACTAAAAGTTTGATCTACCTCTCTCGAAATTTGTTCCCTCAATACTTGTGGATCAAAATGACGTTCATTGGCAAAACAGTCCATTTCAAAAGTATAGCCTGGTGAAGGGTAATTGCTAATGACTACGGTAGGCATTTTAGGCGGAGGACTTGTAGCAAAACCATTATGAGTGGGCGGAGGAGTAGGAAAAGCATAAGGATTCGGAATGGCTTGATGTTGTTTTTGACGTGGAATAATCCTCGTTTGTAATAATTGTGCTTTTTCGTGTTTCTCAATTTTATGAGCTACATGATTCAACGCTTTATTCACCTTATCTCCAAAATGCACTTGTTTAATGGCAATAGAATCCATTACCCATCTATACTGAAGGAAAATAAGCCCTAGCATAGATATGGTCATTAAGACAATTATAAACCATATGTGCTGTTTTTTCATAAAAAATAAAGATTTGTGTAGATGGGATGCTTGTAGTTGATCCGTTTTTTACAAAGACCTATTGTAATAACTACTAAATTCTATAAAAGTAGGCAGCTAATCAATAAGTTAACAGTATTTAACAAGGTAAAGATAATTTTTTGTGACACCTTTATGACCCAAACGTCTGAAATGCAGTATATTTGCCTTGATCATTAAAAATGCAAAACACAGTCGATTACATCCTATCTTTTCTTTTCGATAACCTAAAAACGAAAAAATGAAACAACTAAACCTATTTATTGCTTGCCTTTTTTTACTAGTAGTATTGGGAGGCAGTCAAGAAGCAAAAGCACAATGTCAACCTCGGCTGGGCGTTTCGCTTTTTCATGATTGTAACGCCTTTGAAGGCGTTCCTATTACACATATCGTCAAAAATAGCCCTGCTATGGAAGCGGGTTTGGCTCCTGGTGATTTTATTATCTCTATTAATGATGTAGCCGTTAATAATAGAGATGAAATCGTTAACAGGATTAATAATTTTCAACATGGTAGCACGGTGACGATTAAGTATGTAAGAAACAATGGCTTATTTAGTACAACTGCTACGCTGAAATGTTTACAAGCTTCTTTGCAAGAAGAATGCCATACCGTATGGGCTTTTGAAGAAGTAGGCGCAACAATGACAACAACTGATGTACAAGTGGAAGGGACAAAAACAAGACAGAATCCAGTTTTGACGAATAATATCACGGAAATTAAAGAAGTGAGTGTTTATCCGAATCCTTCTACAGGTTTATTTAATGTCGCTTTTCAAATTTCCAATCCTGCAACCACTTATGTAAGAATCTTAGACTTAAATGGTAAAGAGTTAAAAAGTTATGACTTAGGCCGTTATTCTGGGACTTATGTAAAAGCAGTAGATGTGTCTGATATTGCATTGATGGGTGTTTATATTGTACAGGTTATATCTGGTGAAACCATTGTGAATAAACAAGTGGTGATTCAAAGGTAAAATTACAAATTTATACCTCAATATTTAGGGCGAAATGGCGATTACAAGCGGTTTCGCCCTAAAAAATAGGGGACAATACATAAGTGATGGAACAGAAATAAATTAGGCCATATCCTTTATTATTTAGTCTAATACTTCGTTACAAAAATATTACGTACATTCCATGTATGCGCTATTTTTGCGCCTTGTCTTAGAATAAATAATTGAAAGGATATTTCGGCCTAATTTATTTCTAATCCATCACTAAGATTCTATTAACACACCTTAACAGACCTTAACCTCTTTAAGGTATCAAATCTGCTGAACTTGTATTATTTTTGTCAATGTTAAAATGAATTTATAGTAGTGGAATAGTTGACCATTACTTATTAACCAAAACAACCTAACATGAAACATTTAAATTTATTTTTATTGACAATGCTATTGTGTTTGGGCGTTCAGCAAGCAGTTCAAGCGCAGAGTGAATCAAAAGCCGTTATAAAAATCTTGAAAGAAGTAGACGGCAAAAAGATTAAAATTGACACCACTTTAGAAGGTGCCAGCCAAGCTGATATCGATCAAATGTTGAAGGACTTAGGTATAGACGAGGATATTGCAGGAAAGGATGTAAATGTGGATAAAACCATTATCATCAAAAAAGGAGATGACATAGATATTAGTATAGACAAGGATAATTTGGATATAGATGTAGAGCAATTATTGAAATCTATAGGTAGTGGGGAGGATATGGAGCAGGAGATCATTGAAGAAGAGTATACTACAGAAGATGGAAAGAAAGTCAAGAAAAAAATTATTATCAAAAAAGATAAGGATGATAAAGGAGCGATGTGGAATGGAAATGTAGAAGATTTTTTATCTGAACACATAGGCGAAAATTTAGGAGAGGATGCTCATATATTTCATTTCTTTAATGATGGAGGTGATTTGTTCCAAAGTGGTTCAAGTGATGCTAATGTATTCTTTTTAAGAGATGGAGATCGTCCTTTTTTGGGGGTGACCATGGTAACAGATGATGAAGAGGAAGCAGCTTCAGAGAAAGGGGTAGAGGTGAATGAAGTGATTAAGGATTCCGCAGCAGAAGCAGCAGGTTTAGAGTCAGGTGATGTGATTATTGCTGTTAATAGTAAGGCAGTAGATACGCCTAAAGAATTGGCAGATTTAATTGGCCAATTTGAGGTAGGGGAGGAAGTCACCATCCTTTATGAACGCAATGGAAAAAGAGCGAATACAACAGCCACATTAAAAAAGCGCAAAGAGGTACAAAATTGGAGTAATTTACCAAATATGTCCTGGCCAACAGAATTTGGTAAAGCACAGGTGAGATTGGGCGTATATACTAGTGCTATCTTTGAAGAAGGTGGACATGGTGGCGTTTTGATTTCTGGTATTGCTCACGATTCGCCAGCAGGAAAAGCAGGCTTGAAAAAAGGAGATATTATTTTGAAGATTGACCAAGATGAAATGAATAGTGGTGATGCATTAAGAGAAAATATTAGTCAACGAGAGGAGGGAGATAAGGTGATGGTGACTTATAAAAGAAAAGGAGAAGTAAATACAGTAGAGGTAGAATTAGAAAGTACTTCTAATGTATTTCCATTCCATTCTAACCGTTCAAAATGTGATGATAGACCTGCTTTTGATTGGAATGAAGGGGAATTTCGTTTAGCTACACCAGGTAAAGCTCGTTTGGGTGTGATGGTCGAAAGTTTTACTAATGATAAAGATCAAAAAGGGGTGAAAATTACTGGTTTAGATGGAGAAAGTGCTGCGGCTAAGGCTGGTTTAAAGGAAGGAGATTTGATTCGAGCGATTGATGGTAAAGAAATCAATAATTATATGGAATTGATACAAGCCATCAATGATTATGATGTAGGAGATAAAGTAGAAGTTTTATACGATAGGGATAAACAATCTTTCAGAACGGAAGTCATACTAGAAGCCACTCAACTTCAACGACTTAAAATGGAGGGTTTAGAAGGCTTAGAAGAGATTGAGGAAAAATTGAAAGACTTTAGATTGGAGAGAGATCGAGAAGGAACGCCTAGATGGAATAGAACTAAAAAAGTTAAAATTACCGATGCTAGTGAAGCAGAGGAGGAAATAATGGGTAAAAGAGGAGCAAAAACAGATATTGAGGAGTTAATGTTTGAAAATGTATCTTTTTATCCAAATCCGAATAATGGAAAATTTAATTTAGCTTTTGGGGTTAAACAACCTTTAGAAACAACAGTCCGTCTATTAGATATAAGTGGGAAAGAAATCTTTGAAGAAAAGCTAGGGGAATTTGAAGGAACGTACAATAAGCAATTAGATGTTTCGGATAAAACCCAAAATGGTGTATATTTGTTACAGATTCAAAGAGGTGATGGCGTTTTGAACAAAAAAGTTGTTGTTCAATAAACAATAAATAAATCTTTTGACAAATAATGATTTTTAATCCATCACTTATAGTTAAAAGTACAAAATAGCAGTCTAATCTGTATTTGAGTTAACTTCTAATCAGAGGTGCTTAAATCCACAGATTCAGCATAGCATAGATTTTTTGGTTAGGAACCGATTCTTATTTTATTAGGGGTCGGTTTTTTTATTGCCTATGCTATGCTGTTATCTTTTCGTTAAGCCAATTCCAAAGGCAATTCCCTCAACCTCTTCTTAGTCAATCTAAACACCGCATTCGCAATCGCTGCCCCAATCGGACCCAATGGCGGTTCACCAACCGCACCAGGAGCCTCCGCATTTTCCAAAATCACCACATCTATTTCTTTAGGGCAATGACGCATCAATGCCATTTGGTAAACCCCATAATTCGTCGGCGTTAAGGAGCCATTTTTGACCGACATTTTTTCATACAAAGAAGCACTTAGACCCATAATAATCGAGCCTTCACATTGCGCCTTGACCTGATCTGGATTTACCGCAATTCCTGGATCAATCACACAAGTCACCTTATGTACCTTGATTTGTTGATTGTCCTCAATAGACACCTCAACCACATGCGCTACAGGTGTATTGGCATCAGTAGAAGCAGCAAAGCCCATTGCTCTACCATTATTGACCCCATCTTTCCAGCCAGCCTTTTGAGCAGC